>JBDLTO010000251.1:0-7396 GCA_039805815.1 Bacteroidota bacterium
TCGCAGCTATGGCTGCGCAGCAATAATTATGATTTCAGCATGTAATAAATTCTTCCGATTGTTTCCCTGACACACTTCTCAACCGTTGATATTCCATCCGGACGGGGTATGAAATCCATTGGAACTATCCGGTTCCCACCTGTTTTGAAATCAACAGGATAAGGCTGAACCTTAAAGCCTGCCTTTTCAAATATCATAGTTGCCCTTGGTATGTGGTAGGAAGAGGTAACGAGGATGATGTGATTTCCTTTCCCATCCAGCAACCTTGTTAGGGCTTCAGCCTCTTCTTCTGTATTTTCAGCTTCCTCTGCTGTTAGTATTTGGTTTGACCGAATGCCCATCTCAATGGCTTTCTGTTCCAAAATAAATGATTCTGTGGGTCCAAGCCGCCAGGGTAGCCTTCCTTTTGTAAAAACCAGCTTAGGTGCAAGACCTGATTTCATCAATTCAATACCGCCAAAAAAACGGTCAGGGTCATGCCACTCACTTATTGGTCCGCTTTTAGACGGAACCCCGTGGGTCATCCCACTTAAGACCACAATGGCGTCGGCAGGTGCCATATCTGCTGGTTGCTTTCTACTACCGGCATTTTCAAGGAGGGAAAAGAGGTAGTTACTTACAATAGGTGTAGAAAGTAACAACATCGTAACCAACGAAAACCAGATCAAGCGGTACTTTTTTCTGATTAGTCCTGCTGCAATCAAAAAACAGAGCAATAGAAATGGCGAAAGTAAAAAGGGCAGTAATTTATGTAGGTACAGCATCTTTCAATTCTTGTCTTCAAAGGTAAACATTATCACAAGTTTCACTAAACGTAGTTCTGTGCACAAACCTGACAGAAAATAACTAAATTGTCATCTAACTATGATGCGGTACATTTCTTTATACCTGTTGTTTATTTTGCTCCTGAGTAATTCAGTTCTTAAGTCGCAGTCTTTTACTCCTGTAAACATAAAAGGCGTCGTTTTGGGCGCGCGGGACAGTGTGCCTGCTTCATTTGCAAGTGTATTGCTGAAGCAGAAAGACAGCCTTATAAAAGGCTATAATCTCTTGGCTGATGCACGCTTTAGTATCTCAGCTTTGCCGGGAAAGTACAGACTGGAGGTCTACCATGTTACACACGAACCCTTGATCATGAATTTGGTGGTTAAGGAAGGAGATAGGCAGATAGAGCTTGGATCTTTGTTTTTGAAAGACTTAAAAGCGCAAACGCTTGACAACATTATTGTGCAGGCTGAAAAAAGCAGTATGCAGTTGTCTCTTGATAAAAAAATATTTAATGTGGGGAAAGACCTGGCTAACGCCGGTGGTAATGCTTCTGATATACTGCAAAATATACCATCTGTTTCAGTTGATCCGGATGGAGCGGTCAAACTGCGGGGTAGCGATAATGTCAGGATATTGATTGATGGTAAGCCTTCCGGATTGGTAAGTATAAAAGGTGGAAGTGGCTTGCAACAACTACAGGCTAGCCTGGTGGAGCGGGTAGAGCTCATAACCAACCCGTCTGCCCGTTATGAAGCAGAGGGTATGGCAGGTATCATCAACATCGTATTGAAAAAGGACAGGCGTCAGGGCTTCAATGGCTCATTCGAATTGATTACAGGTAATCCAGATAATTATGGTGTTGCAGCTAATTTGAATTACAGGAAAAACAAGATCAATTTTTTTGTTAATTATGGCATTGCGCACCGAATTCAACCCTCAATCGGAAAAGTCTCGCAGTCCTATATTTCTGGGGATTCAACGTTCTTTTTTGAACAAGAGGATCGCATGCGTTTAAGAACATTCAACAACAATGTGCGGGCAGGGTTAGACTATTTTTTCAATGAAACAAGCATCCTTACTGCAGCATATTTGTACCGTGGAAGCTTGGCTAGCAGAGAGCGCAATTTCAGGTATGATGATTTCCTGAATTCCAAGTCCAATATCACCGGGTATGTGAGTAGAAAGCAACTGGAGGAAGAGGATGAGCCCAATTCTGAGTTCTCTGTGGTTCATAAAAAAAGTTTTAAGAAAAAGGGCCATGAAATTACGAGTGAGTTCAAATACATTGATTATTGGGAAAATTCAGACCAATCATATTTTCAAAGTAGCTTTACTCCTGATGGTACTGAAATTAAAAACAGGTATCTGAATCAAAAGTCATTGAATGATGAATTTGAAAAGCAATGGTTATTACAAGTAGACTACATATATCCTTTTGGAAAGGATGGCAAGCTTGAAACCGGCTTAAGAACGAGTTTCAGGGAAATGGTTAATGATTATCTTGTTACCCAGCAAAATGCATCAGGTATTTTTGACGTAATACCCGGGTTGGATAATGTCTTTCTGTATGACGAAAATATTCATGGATTATATGGTATCATTTCCAATAAGAAAGGAAATTTTGGATATCAGGCAGGACTAAGGGCTGAATTTACCGATGTTACTACTACTTTAAAGGAAACCAATGAAGTGAATCCCAGAGATTATTTGAATTTTTTTCCAAGTGTTCATTTTGATTATCAGTTGCCTGCGGAAAACGGATTACAATTGAGTTACAGCAGGAGAGTGAGAAGGCCGTTTTATAATGATTTAAGTCCGTATGTGACCTTGTCTGACAGCAGAAGTTTCTTCAGTGGCAATCCGGATCTAAATCCGGAGTTCAGTGACGTTTTTGAAATAGGTCATATTAAAACATTTGACAAAGGATCAGTTACATCTTCATTGTATCATCGGTCTACCACAGGCAGAATTGATCGGATAAGAAAAGTAGATAATCTCGGTAATGCAGTAACCCGTACTGAAAACCTATTGTCAGAAAAGGCTTTTGGTGTTGAGTTGACATCTACTGTCAAACCTTATAAATGGTTGAGGATGGATGGAAATTTCAACTTGTTTTATGCTAAAATTGATGGTACAAACATTCTTCCAACCTTTATTGCAGATACCTACAGTTGGTTTCTCAGGCACACATCAAGGTTCAGTTTGAGTAGTGTCTTAGACATTCAATGGAGGATGAATTATGAAGCAGCTCAAAAAACAGTTCAGGGGAGAAGGGCAGGATTGTTTTATGCTGATTTATCAGCGAGTCATGATATTTTAAAAAAGCAGGGAACACTAACACTTAATATAACTGATGTATTTAATTCAAGAAAAACCAGGACTACAGTAACTGGAACCAATTTTTCTTTCCAGGGATACAGTGGTTTCCGTCCACGTCAGGCAAATCTTACTTTTGTATACCGCGTTAAGCAAAATAAAAATGTCAAAACGGTTAAGATAATTCAGGAGTAGAAGGATATTCTCTTTTTCGCATATTTGATTAATATGCTTTTAGTCATTAATCCAACAAATTAGTCAGTATATGTAATTTACCTGAAACCCTTTGCTATAAAGGGTTTCAGGTTTTAGTTTGATTTCCCTCATTCAAGAAATTGATTTAAGTCATCTCGGAAAGTCAACCTGAGGCATACTTTCGTTTCAGAAATAAAATACTGAAAATATGCTGCCTGCAATTCCCGAGTCCCTTAAATTGATTTGTATTTCGTTAATTTTTGGCTCCTGTCTCAATACGCAGCGTATCAGTTATTTTAATGAGGCAAAGGAAGCAGTTTATGCCGGTGACCAAGAACAGCATGACGTGCTCATTCAGAAAAATGATATTCTGGATATTAGCATAACCAGTCTAAATGCAGATGCTTCCGCTGTCTTCAATACTACAAATGGGGGTTCTGGTTACAAAAATTCAGGTGCAAATTCTATGCAGTATGGCGGCTATCTCGTTAATGAGAATGGCTTTATTCAATTGCCTATGCTTGGCAATATCAAAGCTGTTTCAAAAAGCAAATCAGAACTTCGGGATTTTATTTCTACGATGATTGTAGAAAGGAAGCTGCTTATCGATCCAATAGTTACAATTAGGCACCTAAATTTTGAGGTTACGGTAATCGGTGAAGTTGCCAAGCCTTCTGTAATTGCTGTTCCCAGTGAAAAAATTTCATTGGTAAAAGCACTTGGTTTGGCAGGAGATATTACAATTTATGGGAAAAAAGATAATGTTTTATTGATAAGAGAAGCAGATGGAAAGAAAACAATTAAGCGAATAAACCTCAATGCTGCATCATTCCTAAACTCCCCTTACTATTACTTAAGACCGAATGACATTATATATGTAGAACCTAATAAAAATAAGCTTGCAAGTGTTGGCAGAACACGCCAATTACTGCCTGTATTTATGTCTGGGCTGTCTGTAATGGTAATAGTGTTAGACCGTGTATTGTAAAACAAATTCTTATGAAGATAGAAAAGCAGCAACCACAAGAGAGCCTTATAGCAGAAATAATAGTAAAGTATAAACCTTACTGGCCGGTTTTTCTTTTTTTATCCTTGTTTTTCATTTCAATGGCATTTGTATATATGGAATGGGCACAACCTAAGTTTAGAGCAACCGCATCTTTAATCATTAAGGATGAAAAGAAGGGTTATGAAGATCCGTCTTTAATGGAATCCCTTAATTTGATGCGATCAAAAAAGATTATTGAAAATGAAATTGAAGTATTACAGTCTACTCAGAATATAGAGTCTATAATCAGGGAACTTAAATTGTATATTCCTATTTATGAACAAAAAGGATGGAAGAAGAGAAGAATTTATGAATCATCTCCTTTTGTAATTGAATCAGCTTTGCCTGACCAGCTAAAGGATTCACCTAATGATTTTAAATTAAAATTCAATGAATCTACTGATAGTGTTGAATTAGATGCCAAATATGTAGGCCGAGTCAATGAGTGGATAAATACAAAATATGGACCACTGAAAATAACCATAGTTAACAAGGAATTTGTTTATGACAAAAACAGTATTTATACTTTTCATATTCAAAGTGTAAAAACAACTGCAAAGCAAGTTTTGGAAGCGGTCAAGGTGAAATCTGCAAACAAATTGTCTAGTGTAGTAGAACTTGAGTATAAAGATATGACTCCCGACTTGGCTAAAGATGTACTTAATCAGATTATTGAGCGGTATAATGAAGATGCCATTGTTGAAAAAAATGTAGCTGCAAAAAATGCTATCCAATTTATTGAAGACAGGTTGTCAGTTATTGGTGCTGACCTTACAGACATAGAAAGAAAGATAGAACAGTATAAGGCTAATACTGGTGCCGTGGATATAAGTAAACAGGGGCAGTTATTTCTCGAAACAGTCAGGGACAATGACAAGAAATTGAGTGACATTAATTTACAGATGTCTGTAATGGATGATCTTTCAAATCAATTATCTGCGAATACCTACATCTCAGGTATTCAGTCTTCTGTATTAGGTAATATAGATCCAGTTTTAAATCAGTTGTTGGCTTCACTGAATAGTACTGAATTGGACAGAGAGAGGTTGAAGAAAACCGTGGCTGTTAATAATCCTCTACTTATTTCAGTTTCTGACCAAATATCCAAAATCAAGAATGATATATTCAATATTATTCAGCATCAAAGAAGAAATCTAGAAGCAGCGAAGAAGAATATTTCATTTACCAATGCTAACTACAACGGTATGTTGTATGCCATTCCCGTAAAAGAACGGGAATTACTTGAACTGAGCAGAGATCAGGAGATTAAAAGTGGAATTTATTCTTTCCTTTTACAAAAAAGAGAAGAAAGTGAACTTTCATATGCTTCCAATATTGCCGACAGTCGGGTTATAAACAAAGCCTCGTCTTCTGATTTGCCAGTATCTCCTAACACATATTTGGTATATGCAATCGCAGTTTTTTCAATAATTGGACTTCCAATTGGCTTTATAGGGGCTAAGGAAACGCTTGCTTCCAGTATCTTATTCAGGGCAGAAATAGAAAGGTTAACCAAGATTCCAATTATTGGAGAAATCAGTTATCATAAAAGTACTTCTCCACTTGCTGTTGAGGTTGGTAAACGAAGTTTCGTTGCGGAAGAGTTTAGGAGGTTAAGATATGCATTGCAGTACTATTTAAATGACAGCTCAAATAAGAAAATCTTGGTTACATCGAGTATTTCAGGAGAGGGAAAAAGTTTTATATCAGCAAACCTGGCAATTAGTTTTTCCATGACTGGTAAAAAAGTGGCATTGGTAGATTTTGATTTGCATCAATCTTCCTTGGAAAAAATATTTGACAGTGTACATAAAAGGGGTGTAAGTGATTACTTAGCTGGAAATGTTGGTATAGCAGATCTGCCTATTAAAATTTCCCAATATGAAAATCTGTTTTTCATTACTTCAGGTAAATCGGATAATGATCCATCTGAAACCATAGATGGTAATAAAACAGAAGATTTACTGAAATACTTGGATGATAACTTTGATGTAGTTATAATCGATTGTTCTCCGCTTGCATTGGTAACGGATGCCAATTATTTATCAAGATTCTGTAGTACTACGATTTATGTAGTGCGTCATGGATATTCACCAAAATACATTTTGCAAAGACTAGACGAGAATAATGTTGTAAATCCTTTGAGTAACCCGGTAATTATTTTTAGTGGTATCAGAAACAGAGGTTTTCTGAGAAATAGAAATAGTTATGGATATGGGTACTCTTACGCTGAAGGACAGAAAAGGGTATAATTCTGAAGAATTTTGCTGACAATTTTTAAATGTATTTAAATCATAAGGTGTGATTGAATGTGGCGAAGCCGTGTTTTACAAAAAAAATTATAATATGGAAAAAATGTGGTTTGTTGTTTACACCAGGTCTAGATGCGAAAAAAAAGTTGCTACTGCCCTGACAAAAAAAAATATTGTTAATTATTGTCCGCTTAATATGAAAATTAGGCAATGGTCAGATAGAAAAAAAATTGTTTCAGAGCCTCTTTTCCCATCTTATGTTTTCATTTATATAGAAGAAGATAAATTATTCGCCATAAAAAATATTTCAGACCATATTGTTAATCCAGTATTCTGGTTGGGTAAGCCTGCCAGAATAAAAGAAGAAGAAATCGAAGCAATCAGATACTTTTTGCATGAGTATGGTTCTGTCAGAATCGTTAAACAGCAGGTGAAAGTAAATGACAGGGTCAGGATTGTTAGAGGCCCCTTTTTGAATCATGAGGCAACTGTATCCGGATTTAAAAATAATATGATAAGTCTGCAGCTGCCCTCGCTTGGTTATATGATTCTTTCGGAAATCAATACGTCAGATGTAGAAGTGATCCCCCAATGGAAAACTGCTGATGCTGAGGTGTATTCACCTTCAATTGCGATATAAAATTATTATGATTTATACAATAAGAAATTTTGCTGCGCTGGTTCTATCCTTGTGGTATATAATTACTGGTAGAGTAAGGAAATCTGTAAATCGAGCATTGAAGGGTGATTATATTCTTTCAGTTTATTTCCATAATCCAGATAGAAAGCTTTTTACATCATGTTTAAAATGGCTCTC
>JBDLTO010000252.1:0-3000 GCA_039805815.1 Bacteroidota bacterium
ACGGCAGAGTATTTCCCAAAGAAAGAGCGGTCATTTGCCACCGGTATATTTAATTCTGGTGCTAACGTTGGCGCTGTTCTGGCTCCGCTCAGTGTTCCCTGGATTGCTGAAGAATGGGGATGGGAAATGGCATTTATCATTATTGGTGCCATAGGATTTTTATGGTTATTTTTCTGGCTTTATTACTATGCACCTCCTGCACAGCAAAAGCGTTTATCTGCTGAAGAGCATGCTTATATTACATCCAGTGAAGCCGGTGAGGAAATTATTTCAAAAACACCAGATGAAAAGGTGAAATGGACGCAACTATTCAAATACAATCAAACATGGGCCTTTACTTTCGGCAAGTTCATGACCGATGGCGTTTGGTGGTTTTTCCTTTTCTGGCTGCCGGCTTACCTTAAGGAAAAATATGGTATGACGGGGACAGATACCATGCTTCCATTAGTTGTATTGTACAGCATGGTTATGATTGGAAGTGTTGCCGGAGGCTGGTTCCCTGCATATTTTATGAAGAAAGGATATAACGCCTATGAAGGCAGGATGAGAGCCATGTTTATTATTGCACTTTTTCCGCTTGTTGTACTTGCGGCTCAGCCGCTTGGCGACATCAGTTTTTGGGTTCCGGTATTACTGATTGGTGTTGGTGCATCAGCCCATCAGGCCTGGAGTGCCAATATATTCACCACCGTGTCTGATATGTTTCCGAATAAGGCCATTGCATCAGTAGTAGGCATTGGAGGAATGGCAGGAGGTATTGGAGGCGTGTTGACAACAAAGGTTGGCGGGGCATTATTTGACCATTACAAAGCTTTGGGGCACATTGAAACAGGCTACACCATCATGTTTGCATTTTGTGCAGTAGCTTATGTTATAGCCTGGTCGGTTATGAAGTCATTGGTGCCTAAATTCAAGAAAATAGAAGATCTCTGATATTATTTCATTAATTGTTATCTGAAAATTATGTCGAAGAAACAGTCAACAAGAAGATCATTTATCAAATCTGCAGCTGCAGTTGGATTTGGTTTTTCAATTGTACCTGCCCACGTGCTGGGCGGTATTGGCAGAACTGCTCCAAGTGATATGATAAACCTGGGCTTTATAGGAACAGGAAAACAAGCCAGAGGCCTGCTAGGCAGGTTCTGGGATAAAGCCAATGTGATAGCAGGGGCAGATGTAGACCTCAATAAACTTCATTATTTTCATTCTTTGCTGGAAAAAAACTATGCTGCTGCCAGAAAGGATGGACGTAACACCAGTTTTAAAGGCTTTACCTCTTATGATAATTACAAGGAGATTTTGCAACGGAAAGATATTGATGCCGTAGTTATTGCTACACCAGACCATTGGCATGCCATGCAGTCAATTGAAGCTGCCAATGCCGGTAAACATGTTTACTGCGAAAAGCCTATGGCTCACACGGTTGAGGAGGGAAGGGCTATGGTTAAGGCTGCGCGCAAAAATAAAATTGTCTTCCAGACGGGCAGTATGCAACGTTCTAATAGAAATTTTAGGCATGCGTGTGAGCTGGTTCGTAACGGTTATCTGGGTAAAATAAAAGAAGTTATTGTTACTGTTGGCGATCAGGGTGTTCCTTATAATTTGCCGGCAAAGCCATTGCGCGCCGGACTAAACTGGGATGCATGGGTTGGTCCGGCCCCCTATAATGAGTTCAATCCCGAACTGGCTCCGCCGGTTGAACAGGATATCTTTCCCAATTGGAGAAATTTTAAAGAATATGGTGGTGGTTACATTGCAGACTGGGGAGCTCATATGTTTGACATTGCACAATGGGCATTGGGTATGGATGAAAGCGGTCCAGTTAAACTGATTCCTCCTCCTGGTAAAACACCAAAAGGCCTTCAATTGATCTATGAGAATGGGATTGTGATGAAACATGAAGACTTTGGTCGTGGTCAGGGGGTTAGATTCATAGGAGAAAATGGCAGGCTTGATATCAGCAGATCGATTCTGGATTCAGACCCTGCCAATATTACATCAGCAGTAATCAAACCCGGAGAAACAAGGCTTTATGATTCGCAGGATCATTATTATGATTGGCTGAATGCAATTAAGGATGGATCAAAACCAATCTGTGATGTTGAAATAGGCCACCGGACCAGCACAATTTGTAATATCGCGAATATCGCATATTGGCTGAACAGACCATTGGATTGGAATCCTGCAAAGGAGAAATTCAACAATGATGCAGAAGCAAACAGCATGCTGAAACCCATGTTCCGTGAAGGATGGGCATTGCCGGTAATTTAAAGCTGTACCAGGGCCTTCAAAAAACATTGCAGGATGAAAGGGATTAATATGATTCAGCTGGCCAAGGAACTGGGATTATCTGTATCAACAGTTTCCAAAGCCTTGGGTGACAGCCATGAAATCAGTTCCAGCACCAAGAAACGGGTTATGGAGCTGGCGAAAAAGTACAATTATAAGCCTAATCCATTTGCGAGTAACCTGAGGAAGAAAAAGGGCAAGCAAATAGCAGTCATCATACCTGATATTGTAAATAACTTTTTTGCGCTTGCAGTAGATGGTATCGAAAGTGTCACCATGTCAAAGCATTACGACACCTTCATCTATCTCACGCATGAAAATCTTGAGCGGGAGAAGTCTGTACTGGAACACCTGGAAAACGGACTCATTTCCGGGTTAATCATTTCTGTGTGTACAGGAAGGGAAGGGTATGGGCATTTTCAACAGTTCTATGAGTCCACCCGCTTGCCCATGGTTTTCTTTGACCGTGTACCTGATTTGCTTCAGTTTCCCAAAGTTATCAGTAACAACTATGAATCTACTTTTGAATCAACTGAGCGGTTAATCAAGGCTGGATCGAAGCGGCCACTTTTTATCCAGACTGCAGAACCACTTTATACATCAATGGAACGCAGAAGAGGATTTCAGGATGCTTTGGTTGCGAATGGTATTGCTTTTTCAGATGAATCACTCATTACCTGTTCAGAAAATATGGAAGATAATTACCAGCTT
>JBDLTO010000253.1:0-26057 GCA_039805815.1 Bacteroidota bacterium
TGAAATCAACATGATCAGATCAGTAGCAACGGCATTGGTGTGCATGCTTACCATGGCATCATTGGCGCAGAACAAAGTGCTGGTGTTTTCGAAAACTGCAGGATTCAGGCATGGTTCCATCCCTGTAGGTAAAACAGCACTCATCCAGATGGGCAAGGAAAACGGATTTTCAGTAGATACCACTGAAAATGCTGACGCTTTCACAGAAAACAACCTGAAACAGTACAGCGCTGTGGTATTTCTGAGCGCAACAGGTGATGTATTGAATCACTATCAGCAGGCAGCTTTTGAAAGGTATATTCAGGCAGGTGGAGGCTATATGGGTATCCATGCCGCTACAGATTGTGAATATACCTGGCCCTGGTACGGAAAACTTTCCGGAGCCTATTTCAAGAGCCACCCCAGGAATCAGCAGGCAAAGCTCATCGTCAATGACAAAAACCATCCCAGTACCGCCCACCTTCCGGATGTGTGGGAACGCACAGATGAATGGTACAACTTCAAAAAAGTACCTGAACACGTAAAAGTGCTGATCAGCATAGACGAAAATTCCTACAAAGGTGGAGAGAATGGAGAGAAGCATCCCATGGCCTGGTACCATGAATATGATGGTGGAAGGTCATTTTATACTGAATTTGGTCATACCAACGAATCTTTTGCTGACCCCTTATTTCTGAAGCACCTGCTTGGTGGCATCCAATATGCCATCGGTAAGGGTGTGAAGTTGGATTATACCAAAGCCAAAACCCAGCTCGTTCCAGAAAATGACCGTTTCACCAAGAATGTGTTGGCGGGAGGTGTTTTTGATGAGCCAACAGAATTGGCCGTTTTGCCTAACTTGGATATACTGGTAGCCCAGCGTAAAGGGGAGGTGATGTGGTACAGCAATGCTACAAAAAAAGTAACACAGGTGGCAAAATTTGACCTTTACCACCGTTCAGGTGTAGCTGGAGTTAATGCTGAAGAAGGGTTGATGGGTATCACCGCTGACCCCGATTTTGCCAATAATCATTATATATACATGTATTATGCACCATTGGATACTTCAGTAAACCGATTATCGCGTTTTGTTTTCAAAGATGGCAAACTCGATTTGAAGTCGGAGAAGCAAATACTTGACGTTGCATCAACCAGAAAAATCTGTTGTCATACCGGTGGTTCCCTCACGTTTGGCAAGGGAAGGGAATTGTTTCTTTCTACAGGAGACAACGCCACACCATTCAATCAGCCCAATTCAACCTATAAGCTTGATGGATATGGCCCTACAGACAATCGTGAGGGCTTCGAGCAATACGATGCACGCAGGAGTTCAGCCAATACCAACGACCTCAGGGGTAAGGTATTGCGGATTAATGTCAATCTGGATGGCACCTATACCATACCCGAAGGCAATCTCTTTGCGCCCGGAACAGCAAAAACCAGGCCTGAAATTTTTGTAATGGGTACAAGGAATTCATACAGGATATCCGTAGATAAAAAGCGTGGCTACCTCTACTGGGGTGATGTGGGTCCGGATGCCCAGGAAGATAAACCCGATCGCGGATCCAGGGGTTATGATGAATTCAACCAGGCCAAGAAAGCCGGATTCTTCGGTTGGCCACTTTTCATCGGTAAAAACTATCCATACAAACAGTTTGATTATGCAACCGGACAATCCGGAGAACTATATGATCCACTCAAGCCCTTGAATCTATCTAAAAATAATACCGGATTGGTTGAGCTGCCACCGGTGAGTCCAGCTTTCATATGGTATCCCTACGCTGTTTCTCCAGATTTTCCTGAATTGGGAACAGGGGGTAGGAATGCCATGGCCGGACCAACCTATTATTCAGATATGTATCCGCAAACAACGAGATTTCCGGGCTATTATGATGGAAAAGTGTTGTTTTATGAGTGGATGCGCGGATGGATGAAGTGGGTAACACTCGATAAAGACGGAAATTTTGAGAAACTGGAACCGTTTATGGAAGGCACTAAGTTTGCCAACACCATGGATGTGGAGATGGGTCCGGATGGCCGCATGTATATGATCGAGTATGGAACCGGCTGGTTCAGCAAGAATGCCGATGCAGCTCTGTCACGTATAGATTTCAATGGAGGAAACAGGGCACCCAAAGCCAAGATCGCCATTGGCAAACGCACAGGTTCTATTCCGTTTACGGTGAAGGCTTCTGCAGCTGGAACTGTTGATCCCGATAAGGATGCCCTCACGTATATCTGGCATTTTGGAACAGCAGTTAAGCCAGCCAATGCTTCAACCGAATCCAGTTTTACCTTTACCAAACCAGGTGAGTACAGTATATATGTGGAAGCAAGAGACAGTAAAGGAGCAATCACAAAAAGTGAGGTGCTGAAGGTTTATGCAGGTAATGAGGAACCACAGGTTACTGTTAAAACAGAAAATAACAGCGATTTTTATTTCCCGGGTGTACCGGTTCCATATTCGGTACTTATCAATGACAAAGAAGATGGATCTACCGCAAAAGGCGGCATCGACGCTAAGTCTGTTTTTGTAAAAGTGGATTACCTGAGCAGTCCGGATAAGGCACAGGTGGTAGGACACCAGATCATCACAGCAGCGATGGAAGGCAAGAATCTTGCCGCTACCCTCGATTGCAAGGCTTGTCATAAAGAGGCTGAGAAATCCGTAGGACCCGCATACAAGGATGTGGCTGCAAAATACGAGAAGGATCCCAAGGCTAGGGCTTACCTTACTAACAAGATCATCAAAGGTGGCGGAGGTGTATGGGGAGAAGTAGCCATGTCTGCCCATCCTGATCTCAAGCCTTCCGATGCCGATATGATTGTAGAGTGGATTCTTGGTTTGAATAAAAAAGAAGCACCTTCTTTACCCGCAAAAGGTTCAATTGTGCCTACAGACAAGGATATGGGTAATGGAAATATGATGCTGATAACCGCTACCTATACCGATAAAGGAGGAGCAGGACTAAGGCCACAGAGTGGAGTTGGTTCCGTGACTTTGAAAAGTCCGGTTATATCAGTTGCAACTGCTACCGGCAAAAGAGGTATCAATATTACTGAGTTTGGTGGAAGGAAGCTTGCTGTATTGGAAGCTGCATCAGGTATTCTCGAATTCGAAAAGATGAGCCTTAAAAATATCACGGCACTCGAATTGAATTATGCCATGCAGAAAGCTCCTGAATTTGGTTATACCATCAGCTGGTATATTGACAATCCGAATGGAACTAAACTTGGAGAGGTAAAAATTGGAAAGGATGCAGATACCAAAAACACGAAGGTTATGGTACCCCTGCAGCAGGTTCCAGACCAGCCGTTCAAGCTTGTCTTGAAAATGGAGAAGGCAGATAGTAAGGAGGCGCAGTTTGTAGCTGTGACTTCATTCAGGCTTGTTGCCGGAAAATAGTAGCATGTTTTAATCCATCAATAAATAATGGGGGGCACGAAGAGCCCCCCATTATTTATTCAAACAGGAATGATAATCAGCAACAGGTTAATCCATCGAAATAATTTCAGGCGAAGGCCTGAGATAATTTCAATGAGTTTTGCCCCTTGCTATATACTTCATTTTTTGCTTGTTCTGCTTTTATCTTTTAGCAGGTTGATAATCAAAAAGACAGCAATGATCATCAATCCGCCAAACTCCCTTGCATTTTCAATCCAGGGCTTGGTGGCTTTCATGCTTTGCACCAGACTTTCTGCATCGTGATCACTGAACCAGGAAATGACACCATCTTTTTTAAAGACAAGGGTGAATCCGTAGATTATACAAGCCAGCAAAATGCCCAGGTGCGAAACTCTGTCGTGTTTGCCAACGATGTTCATGTAAGCCAGCAAGGCAGCCACACCATAAATTGTAATCCACACATAAGGATCGGGGTCATTGTATTGCAGGGCAGCGGAGATTACAAATAATCCCCCCATGATGTAATTGAATATCTTCATCCTCAGAGCTTTTTAACCAGGTTAGACTGAATAAAACCGATGCTTTGTTTAATGCTGTCGAATGGTGAACCTGGACAAACATCCTGTTCTACGAAGAAGTGCTTCATGCCAGATGTTTTAGCCTGACTGAAAATTGTTCCGAAGTCAATTACGCCGTTACCCACTTCTGTGAAATTCTTTTTATCGGTATTATCCATGTCTTTGACATGCCATAGAGCAATCCTTCCTTTGTGTTTTTTGAATAGGTCGATTGGATTCTGGTTGGCACGAACAGCCCAGTAGAGATCCAGTTCAATTTTGACCATGTCCTTATCCGTTTCAGCTGTCAGGATATCAAAAGGAAGTATACCCTGCTGAGCTTCGAATTCAAAGTCGTGGTTGTGGTAGCAAAGCTGTATACCTGCTTTTTTGCATGTTTCTGCTGCTTTACTCAGGTTAGCAGCAATTTTCTTATAAGTATCCCCGTCACCCCTTTCTTCAGGCATGAGGTAGGCTATCACCATGTATTGCTGTCCGATTGCTGCTGCATCTTCAACTGCTTTTTCCCAACCATATAGCAATGTTCCCGGTATTTGTTTGTTACCGAAGTTACCATACATGTAATGACCTGACGGAGCAGTCATACCCAGGTCAGACAGTACTGATTTGTATTCATTGGCAGACATGCCAAAGAACTTGCCGTTATATCCGAAGTTTTCTACCTCCCCAAAACCCATGCTGGCCACTTTTTTAAGTGTACCCAACGCATCTTTACCAATCTCATTTCTGACTGTATAAAGTTGAACGCCAACTTTTTTGTTTTTGACATCGCTGAGGGCAAATGCATCATTCACGACCATGGAACCAGCTGATACCCATGCCATTTGTTTGAGGAGGTTTCTTCTCGTTATCATATTGGTTTAATTTTAATTTCCGCTTATCTTATTCAATATCACAGGAATATCTTTTTCTTCATCGCTGTAAATCATTAGTTTTCTGTTTGCGTCAAAAAGGAACATGGAAGGGTATTTCCGGGGCAGGAATTTTGCTATAAACTGGTTATACTTGTCTGAAAGTATGGTTGTGTTTTTACGCACTGATATTTTCGGACCATGTTTTTTCAGGAAAGGATCAACCTGCGCCTTAGCGTCTCTGGTAACCAAGAGAATATTCAAGTTGTTGAGCATTTTTTCCTTGCTGTTATATTCAGTTATGGCTTCCATGCAATGAGAACACTCTGTATCAAAAAAGACAATCAGTGATTTTTGACCTGTTACAAGGTTTGAAGGCTTAAAATCAACACCATTATCCATCCTGGCGAACGTAAAATCAGGAATTGATTTAACCTGGCATTGTGATTCAGTAAAGCAAAATCCAAGTACTGCAATCGTAATCAGTAATTTTTTCATTGTCTTCAATTAATATATAAACACATGCATAATAATGATTTTTCCTCAAGCAGACATAACAATCCCTTGTTTTGCAATTATTTTATAAATATTTGACTGAATATGCAGCGTTTCAGGAATTAGACTTGTCTTTGCCTTGCAGACAAAGGATTTCAATTAGTGTAAGATTTACACGATCAATTTTAAATTTATTTTAAACAAATTGTTAAATTTTAAAAGCAAAATTATATTTTAGCCGCCTGAAACGCATTCTAAACTAACTATTTTAGTAAAAAATACTACTAAAACTTTCAATAGTCAATTCCCATTTTTAATCAAAAACAACAAATGCATGAAACGAATGCTTGCTAATTCGGTAAAGGCTGGTCTCTTGACGGTCTTCTTCGGCCTGTTGGTGACTGCATCCTTTGCGCAGCGTAAAGTTACTGGTAAGGTTACCGGTGGCGACACTGGCGGAGGATTATCTGGTGCCACAGTAAAAGTCAAAGGTACATCAACTGCGGTTACAACCGGAGCAGATGGAACTTATTCTATTTCGGTAGCCAACAACAATGCCACCCTTGAGGTGTCTTTCGTTGGTTATGAAACATCAGATGTAAAGGTTGGTTCTCTTTCTAGCCTTAATGTTATTCTGACAGCTTCCACCAGTGCATTGCAGACGGTGGTTGTAACTGGTTACGGAACCCAAGAGCGCAGAAGCATTACTGGTTCAGTTGCTGTGGTTGATACCAAAGAGATGACCAAGTTTGCAGCTTCCAACATTGCGGATCAGCTTCAGGGCAAGGTTCCGGGTGTTCAGATGTCTACTTCAGGTGATCCTGGTTCTGCAGCATTTGTTCGTATCCGTGGGATTGGTACCATCAACAATAACGAGCCTTTGTATGTAATTGATGGTGTACCAGTTCAGAATGAATCAAACATCAACTTCCTCAATCCGAATGACATTGAGTCTATTCAGGTTCTGAAAGATGCCGCATCTGCTTCTATCTACGGATCCAGAGCTGCTAACGGTGTTATCGTTATTACCACAAAGAAAGGTAAGAGTGGTTCTTCAAAACTCTCTGTAGACATGTTCTATGGTTCACAGGCTCCTTCCAAGATTCCTGAGACACTTAGTCCGCTTGAGTTCCTGGAAGTACAGCAGAAGCTTGCTGCGGGTCAGGGCATTCCTTTCACTTCCAATATTTATATCAACCAGGGCGGTTCTTGGAAACTTCCTGACTATGCAGTCCGCGGCCTAGGTGGTTACCTTGCCGGTGATCCTGCAGTTGATCCAGCTAAATACTTCCTGAATACAGACCCAGTTGGTCGCGGTGTAGGTGATTACCTCATCCTCAAGACTAATCCTGCCGGTACAAACTGGTTTAAGGAAGTATTCAAGCCTGCTGCTATGAAGAACTATCAGGTTTCTGCTTCAGGCGGTTCAGACAAGGGTAACTATTTCTTCTCTGGTAACGTTTATGACCACCAGGGTATCATGATCGGTAATGACTATCGTCGTTATCAGGCTCGTGTAAATACCAACTACAATATTGGAAAGCGTATCAGGGTAGGTGAAAACCTCAACGTTGCTTACCAGACTACACGTGCATCAATAGGAAACCCCAATGAAGGTTCTCCTTTGATTGGTACTTATGGTATGCCACAGCTCGTTCCTGTGTATGACATCCAGGGTAACTATGCTTCTCCTGCCAACTTCAATTCTAACGTTGCCAATCCAGTTTCCCAGCAGATGAGGAACAGGGATAACAATTTCGGTCATAGCTTCCGTGTAACCGGTTCTGCTTTTGCTGAAATTGACCTGACAGATTACCTGACTTGGAAATCTTCTTACGGTATCGACTACAACAGTGGTCCTGGCCAGGGATATGGAACAAGGGCTTATGAAGCTACAGAAGGAAACACGAACCCTAACTCACTCAGCAATTCTTATTTCCTGAATAGGAACTGGGTAACTTTCCACACCCTCAGCTTCAAAAAGACTTTTGGTGATCACAGGGTAAGTGCATTGGGTGGTTATGAGTCAAAGCAGACATACTATGAGGGTTTCAGTGCCCGTGGTTCTGAACTCGCTTTCGACAACTTCAACTATCGTTTGCTTCAAAATGTAAACCCAGCTACTTACAACATCAGCAGCTACCGTGGTGAACACAATGTAGTTTCTCAGTTCGTACAGGGTTCATATGCTTACAACGACAAATACTTGCTCTCCGGTACTGTTCGCCGTGACGGTTCATCCCGTTTCATTGAGAACAAGTATGGTATATTCCCTTCAGGAAGTATCGGATGGAGAATCTCCAAGGAAAGCTTCATGGATAATGTCAGCTTCATCAACGACTTGAAACTGCGTGCATCTTATGGTGTACTCGGTAACAATGAAGTAGGTGGTGATTATCCTGGTTATTCTAACTTCGGAACAGGTGTTGACGTATCAAACTATGATTTGAACGGAACTGGTAACAGGACTGTAACAGGCTTTGAGCAAAGTTCAACTGGTAACCCATTGTTGAAATGGGAAAGTACTGCCGTAACCAACATCGGTTTTGACGCGGTTCTTTCAGGTGGCTGGAACGTAATGCTCGAGTGGTACAAGCGTGATACCCGCGACATGATCTACAATGTGGAATTACCACTTGAGCTCGGTGCGGTAGGTCGTCAGGCTCAGAACATCGGACAAATGACCAACACTGGTTTTGATTTTGCCGTTGGATACAGCAAGCGTGTAAACCGCGATTTCAACTTCAATGTGAATGTAACAGGATCAACTGTTAAGAATGAAGTTGTTAAATTGGAAGCTAACAGCAATACCTTTATCCGCTCAGGTGGTTCAAGGATTGGTGACATCACTTATACTAAGGCTGGTCTGCCAATTTCTCAGTTCTATGGATACGTTCAGGAAGGACTCTGGAAATCACAGGCCGATATAGACAAAGTATTGTTTACAGATAAGGGTGATGCCAAAGTTGGTCGTTTCCGTTATGCTGACCTGAACAAGGATGGTAAAATTGACAACAATGACGAGACTTATCTTGGAAGCCCACTTCCAACGCTGATTCTCGGTCTTAACCTCACTGCCAATTACAAGAATTGGGATTTTACCGCCTATATCAGTGGAACTTATGGTCAGAAGCTCTTCAACTTCGTGAAGTACTTTACACACTTCAACGCATTCCAGCGTAGCCGTAGCAAAGACTTCCTTTATGAAGCAGGAAAAACACTTCCAGTTCTTGACGGTGGTGACAACTACAGCTCTCAAAGGAATAGCTATTATGTTGAAGACGGTTCCTTCACACGTCTGAGGAATCTTCAGGTTGGTTACTCATTGGACGCCAACTCACTGAAGAAGCTCGGTCTTGGAAGGTTAAGGGTTTATCTCCAGGCTCAGAACCTTTTCACTATCACCAAGTACTCTGGTCTTGATCCTGATGTAACTATTTCAAATATTACAGAAGGTTTCAACAGCCAGCGTGACTTGTCAATTGGTGTGGACAACGGTCGTTATCCATTGCCTAGAACAGTACTCGTAGGTGTAAATCTTGAGTTCTAAAAAGATCAAATGCTTAAACAATAATTTGAATCATTGAAAAACGATTTTAATTTCAATGTCAGGATTATTTAAAAAGCAGAAAAGTATAAAAATCAATACAATGAGAAAAAATATCATGCAAAAAGTGGCAATGCTCGGCGTTCTGGCCATTGTCGTCTACAGTTGCGCTAAAGATTTTCTTGAAACACAGCCCTATGGCAGTGTAAACAATGAACTTCTTGCAACTTCAGAGAAGGGTGCAAATGCCCTCTTAATCGCTGCATATTCCAACCTTGATGGATTTTCAGGATGGGATAATGGAACTCCATGGGGAGGAGCAGCTTCTAACTGGACTTTCGGTAGCATTGCCGGTGGTGATGCTTACAAAGGATCTGAAGCTGGTGACCAACCAGATATCACACCAATTGAGCGTCACAGTGTTGATGCAAACAATCCTTACCTGGAAGGAAAGTGGAGAAACTATTATGACGGTATTTCCCGTTGTAACCAGACCATCGTAGCATTTACTAAGCTCGAAGGTATCTCTGCTACCCAAAAGGCTACCCGTATTGCAGAAGCTAAGTTTCTGCGTGCCTGGATGCATTTTGACCTCTGGAGGGTATTCCGCAATGTTCCTTTCATTGACGAAACTCTCACTGACGTACGTATTGGAAACAGCGCAGATATCGTAGCTAAAGTTCAGGCTGACCTGACTGCAGCTATTGCTAATCTTCCTGTTAGCCAGCCAGAAGCTGGTCGTGTTACCAAGGGTGCAGCACAGTCTGTTTTGGGAATGACTTACATGTGGCAGAAGAAATATGCAGAAGCTAAAACTCAATTTGACGCAGTTGTCAATTCTGGTCGCTATGCACTCAACGCCAAATATTCTGACAACTTCAACGCTAGCGTAAGGAATACAAAAGAAGGTATCCTTGAAGTACAGATGGCAGTTAACACAGGTGGTGGTGATGCTGGTAACGTAGGTGACGTTCTTAACTTCCCTTACAATGGCGGTCCTGCAGGTTGCTGCGGTTTCCACCAGCCATCTCAGGATCTTGTTAATTCATTCCAGGTTGACGCAAATGGTCTTCCTTTGTTGGATACCTATAGTAACCAAGACGTTACCAATGATGATGGTTTGAAGTCTGATGCACCCTTCACCCCGCATGCTGGTCCGCTTGATCCTCGTATCGACAGGACTGTAGGTCGCCGTGGTCTGCCATACCTTGATTGGGGTAAACACCCAGGTTCTATCTGGATTCGTGACCAGGCTTATGGTGGTCCTTATGCGCCAATCAAGAATGTACATGCTAAGTCTCAAGTAGCTGAAGTTACACACGCTTCAGGTTGGACTTCGGGTTACAACAGCAACAATCTCAAGCTAATCCGCTTGTCTGATGTAATGTTGCAACTCGCTGAAGCAGAGGTTGAATTGGGTAATTTGGAGCGTGCAAGGGCACTTGTTAACCAGATCCGCCAGCGTGCATCAAATCCAGCTGACTTCGTTATGGATGGTGCTAATCCTGCAGCCAACTACCGTGTTAGTATTTACAGTGCACCATGGACTGACAAGGCTGTTGCTACCAAAGCAGTACGTTTTGAGCGTCGTATCGAATTAGGTATGGAAGGACATCGTTTCTTTGACCTGGTAAGATGGGGTGTAGCTGCTGCAACGAAGACTGCTTATTTTGCTAAGGAAAAAGCGAAGCGTACGTACCTCAATGGTGCAACCTTCACTGCTGGTAAGAATGAAATCTTCCCTCTTCCTGCAAAAGCAATCACACAGAGTGCTAAGGATGGTAATCCAACCCTCAAGCAAAATCCTGGTTATTAATACGGATATAATACTTACTAGGAAGGCTGCACATTTTGTGCAGCCTTTTTTGTGCAATAAATCCAAACATCGCTTTAAAAAAGGCTTAATTTTAAATCCTGACCTTATAATCGTGCACTTTTTATGAAGCAATTTATTTTTCAGGTTTTCATTCTTTTGTTGTTTTCAGCCTGCGGTCGTGATAAACATTTATTTGAGATAGTGGATGCAGAAAAATCAGGTATAACTTTCAACAACACGATCACAATAAATGACAGCATTAATATCCTTGATAATGAATTTACTTATAATGGCGCCGGAGTAGCTGTTGGAGATTTGAATGGAGACGGATTACTTGATGCCTATTTTTGTGGTAATCAGGTTGAGAACAAATTTTACCTCAACAAGGGAAACCTCAGTTTTGAAGATGTAACTATAAAGGCAGGAGTTCAAAAATATAAAGGACAATGGTCATCTGGTGTAACAATCGTGGACATCAATCAGGATGGTCTACAAGATATTTATGTGTGTAACACCATGATAGAAGACAGCATCATGTTGCGCGACAATCTTTTTATCAACCAAGGTAATAATAGTGAGGGTATTCCAACTTTCATGGAAATGGGCACAGACTACGGCATTCTTGATGATACGCACAATTCTATTTCAACATTTTTTGATTACGATAATGATGGTGACCTTGATTTGTTTGTTGCAGTCAACTTCATAGATATGCAATATCCGAATCAATTTATCACCCGTTTTCCAGACGGCAAATCTCTTACCAGAGATTTGTTATACAGGAATGATTTTGATTCTATAAAAGGACACCCAGTTTTTAAAGACGTATCTCTGGCAGCAGGAATAGTCTGGGGTGGATATAGTCACTCTGCATTGATTCATGATTTCAACCAAGATGGTTTTGAGGATATTTTTGTTGCCAATGACTACCTCTCTAATGACTTGCTGTACATCAACAACAAGAACGGTACTTTTACCAACCAGGTTGCATCTGTATTTAAGCATCAGTCATATTCTTCAATGGGCAGTGATGTTGCAGATATCAACAATGATGGTCACGCTGATTTGTTTACTGTAGAAATGCTTCCGCAGGATAACAAGCGGAAGAAAGTGAATATGAATGCCAATAACTACAACCATTATCTGTTCACAGAACAATATAATTATGAATATCAGTTTGTTCGCAATGCTTTTCAGGTTTATCAGGGTATAAATCCTGATACTAAGTTACCTCTTTACAGTGATTTTGCTTTTATGGCAGGAGTTGAGGCAACAGACTGGAGTTGGTCTCCACTTTTTGCTGATTTTGATAATGATGGTTACAGGGATCTGTTAATCACCAACGGATTTCCCAAAGATATTATCGACCACGACTTTGGCGCATTCAGGAAAAGTATCAGCAGCAGTCTCATTACCCGAAAGGAGTTGCTAGACATGATACCTGAAGTTAAAATTCCCAATTATATTTATAAAAACAATGGCAATCTGACCTTTACTGATAAGTCAAAAGATTGGGGAATCAGTTTACCCAGCTTCACAAACGGTACTGCCTATGCTGATCTTGACGATGACGGAGATCTGGATATCCTTACAAATAATATTGATGATCCAGCTTTTTTATTTGAAAACACACTTTACAAGGCAAAGGAAAAGGAACTTGCCACACATTTTCTGCGTATAAAACTAACTGGTTCAAAATTAAACCTGAATGGTTTTGGCACACGTGTTACTGTTTGGCACGGTACCAGCAAACAGGTAGCTGAAAGCCAGTGTGTGAGAGGTTATCTCTCCACTTCTGAACCCTTTCTTCATTTTGGACTTGGTTCAAAAACATTCATCGATTCCATCAAGATTGAATGGCAGGATGGCAAGGTGCAAATTATTGGTCAACAAAAGGCAGATCAGACTATTCTTGTTGATTACAAAAATGCTCAGCAAGTTGACCAAGTTATCCTAATGCCAACTTCAACATGGCTTAAACCGGTTGATCCATTAACCCATGGAATTGATTTTATTTATGAAGAAAATGACTTTATTGATTTCAATTTGCAAAAAACATTGCCACATAAATTTTCACAGTATGGTCCGGCAATTGCAGTAGGTGATGTCAATGGAGATCAACTGGATGATGTTGTGCTATCCAGCTCCAGTAGATTTCAGGGACCTATTCTTCTAATCCAGCAATCTGGTGGACGTTTTAAAAAAACTGTTTTAAAATTCAAGAACTCTGAATTGTTGAAAGAAGAGGATATGGGTTTATTACTCTTTGATGCCGATAAGGACGGTGACAATGATTTGTATATCGTTCGCGGCAGTTACCAGCACGATGAAGGTTCAACACTCTACCAGGATATTCTTTGTGAGAACGACGGCAAAGGAAACTTTACCATCGTTGCCTCGGCTCTGCCTGCTGGAACAGCATCCGGACAAAATATCAAGGCTGCGGACTTTGACAGAGACGGAGATCTTGATCTCTTTGTAGGTGGAAGAGTCAAACCCAAGGCCTATCCGCTTCCCGGTGAGTCATTTTTACTCCGAAATGACTCAAAGTCAGGAAAGTTACTATTCACCGATGTCAGCGAGCAGTGGTTTGCCGGACTAAAGCAAATAGGCATGGTAAGTGATGCATTGTGGACTGATTTTGATAATGATAATCAAATGGATTTGGTGCTCGCCTGTGAATGGAGTCCCTTAATATTTTTGAAAAATACTGGAAAAAAATTCGAACGCATCAAATCGCCAGAGATAGATGCTGCTTCAGGTTGGTGGAATAGTTTGTCAGCAGCAGATTTTGATCTTGATGGAGATATGGATTATATAGCAGGAAATTTCGGACTGAATCAATATTTCAAATGTTCCTCTAATGAACCTCTTCGTATCTACAGTAAGGATTTTGACCAGAACGGTTCATACGATGCTTTTATATCCTGCTATTTTCCAGACTCTTCAGGAAAGAGGAACGAGTATTTTTATCATTCTAAAGATGATATGCAGAAACAGTTGATTTTAATCAGAAAAAAATTTGAACATTATGCTGATTTTGGCAGAGCTACTGTAAGCGACGTATTTAACAGCGAAGAAATGAAGGGTGTAGAGATTAGAACGAGCAATCACATGAAAAGCAGCTGGATTGAAAACTTGGGTAACGGTCAGTTTCATCTGCATGATTTACCAATGGAAGCACAGGCTGCACCATTGTATGGCATGCAAACGAGGGATATAAACGGTGATTTGTTTCCTGATGTTTTATTGATAGGCAATGATTATGGTATGGAAACCAGTCAGGGCCGGGCTGATGCTTTTAATGGTCTTGTACTCATTAATAGTGGTAAAAAGAATTTCATTCCCACAGGATTTGAGCAATCAGGTTTTTTTGTTCCTGGTGATGCTAGAACCCTAACCGTTGCCAGCATCAGCAATAGTCCATTTCTTATAGCTACCGAAAATAGAAAACCACTTCGAATGTTCCGTCTGCCTGAAGAAAATTCAATTATGGTTGCCTTGCTTCCTGGAGAAACATATGCGATACAAACACATGCAGACAATAAAAATGAAAAAATCGAATTCAGTACCGGTAGTTCATTTCTATCACAGCGAAGCAATAACTGGTTCTTCAGTAATAAGTTTAAGTTTATAGCTTTCTTTGATACGAGAGGCAAAAAAACGAGGACTATAACCCCACAGTAAACCCAATAGTATATCATGAGAACGACTTTTCAAGCAGTGCTGATCGTTGCAACACTCCTTTATGCCAGTTGCCAGACCCCAATGCAAAAGGCAGCTCCCAATGAGGTTCCGCATGTTCTCATTAAAAAGTTAACAGACATCATTGTAGTTGATATTTTTACACCGCCTGTTGCTAGTAGAATCTATGCTAACTGTACACTAGCCATGTACGAGGCCATGAGGAATAAAGAGAATGGGTATCCGTCTGTAACTGAAAAGCTCAATGGGTTTGATCCTATGCCTGCACCGTTAAAAGGAAAAACATATGATTTCACCATTGCAGGTATACATGCCTTCTGTGAAACTGCTAAGAAAATTACTTTTTCAGCAGATGAAATTAAACTGTTTCAAGATTCACTCCTATCAGTTTATAAACAGGATCTGAGCGAAGAGGTTTATGCCAATTCAATCAGTTTCGGCCAGCAGGTTGCAGATATTATTGGTAAGAGTCTTGCAACTGATAAGTATAAGGAAACAAGGGGGATGGATCGTTTTGATGTTAAAACAGAAGACAGAAGGAGATGGGTGCCAACATCACCTGATTATGGTGATGCATTGGAGCCACATTGGTTAAAAATGAAGACCCTTGCCTTGAAATCACCAGATGAAATAAGGGCAGCTCCATACGAGGATTATAATGAAGATACATCTTCTGCGTATTACAGAGAATTGAAAGAGGTTTATGATATCTCAAAAAACCTCACTGATGAGCAAATTGACATTGCGATATTCTGGGATGATAATCCCTTTGTTTCAAAGCACAAAGGTCATGTAATGTTTCAGGATAAGAAAATGACTCCAGGAGGCCATTGGATGGCTATAACGCGAAAAGCATGTAAGGATAAGGGGTTTGATATGCTGTCATCAGCAAAGGCCTATGTTTATACTGCAATCGGGTTATATGATGCATTTATTTCTTGTTGGTATGAAAAATACAGATCTGTGCGCATTAGACCTCAGACAGCCATTCAACGCTTGATAGAGGAACAATGGTTTTCTTATATACAAACACCTCCATTTCCAGAATACACATCCGGACACAGTACGGTTTCAGCTTCAGCAGCAGAAATGTTAACCCATATTTTTGGGGATAATCATGCATTCACCGATTCTTCTGAGTTGGAATACAATCTCCCCGTAAGGTCTTTCACTTCTTTCAGACAGGCTGCATTGGAGGCTTCAGTAAGTAGGGTTTATGGTGGGATACATTACCGTTCTGGCTGTGAAAATGGCAATTTGCAGGGCAAACAAGTTGCAGCATTGGCAATAGAAAGAATAGAAAAATAGGTTAGTGACTACAATTATCAGTATGACACTCCCCGTCTTTTCTGCAGTCTCGGTAGTTTAAGTAATGTGCACTTACTATCAGGATAACAGCAGGGATTAAAAACCAGATTTGCTGTGCGTGAAGGACTTGTTTGAGAATCAACAAAACCATTCCGCCGGAAAATATGATGACAGGTAATTTATTGTGGTGGTGTTTTTTAAAACCATGCATCAGTGAATAAATACCAATGAATAATGCAATAAGAATCATCATCAGTTCAAACCAGATGTTGTTGATGATATTTACACCCAAAATTGGCAGGCTAGTCAACACAAGCGGAAGCAATGCACAGTGTATGGCACAGGCAACAGATGCAGCGATTCCAAGAGCGTCGTAGTTGATTTTAAACATAGTCAGCCAACAAATTTACAACTTTTGCAACAAAGTTGCATTCTTGTTTTAACTAAAAGTAGAACGACCTGCGTATTTTTGCATTAAATAACAATCATGGGAAAAAAATCTCTGCAGTATCTGGTGTTTTTCGCGATTCTGGTTGGTGGATTTTATATTGCTATGGTTAAGTTAACTGATTTTGAGGATATTAAACTGCCGGTACTCAATACTGTTCAGCCTTTCAAGTTTACCCGTCAGGACAGCATTCAGGTAACCCAAAAAGATATAGCAGGTAAGGTTTATGTGGCTGAATATTTTTTTACAACCTGTAAAGGTATTTGTCCGAAAATGAATAAGAACATGAAGGCCATTTATGATCAATTCAAAACGGATTCCAGCTTTATGATCCTTTCGCATACTGTTAATCCTGAAACTGACTCGCTTCCAATACTCAGACATTATGCAGATTCAATGGGTGCACAGGTTGAAAACTGGTGGTTTGTAACAGGTAGCAAAGCGGATTTATATAAATCTGCTCGGGAAAGTTATTTACTGGATGACCCCAAAAACAGCAGCAAGAACATAGATGATCAATTTTTGCATACACAGTTCTTTGCATTGGTAGATAGGCAGGGTCGTGTTAGGGGAATTTATGATGGTATCAAAAAAGAAGAAGTTTCTGAATTGATAGCAGATATACAAAAACTGATCAAAGAATAAATGATCAACAAGAGTACAGACATATTAAAAAACAGTGGTTTAAGCGTCACTGCAGGTAGGAAGTCTATTTTGGAGCTGTTCATTGCATCCGGTAATGCATTGGCTCATCAGGATATTGAATCTGGATGTTCGGAGCAATTTGACAGGGTAACGATCTACCGTACTCTTCAAACATTTCTTGACAAAGGGATTATTCACAGTATACCAGCAACTGACAGCATCACCCGATATGCCCTGTGTAATGAAACCTGCACCACAACAGGTCATCATCATGATAACCATATACATTTCAGGTGTGAGCAATGTAGCAAAACTTTGTGTTTGGATGAGGTTTCGATTCCAGTAGTCAAATTACCTGATGGTTACCTGATACAAGAAATCAATATGGTTGTTACAGGTATCTGTAAATCCTGCAGATAAAAAAAGTCCCGGTGTAAAAACACCGGGGCATTCGTTAAGGCTCTGATTAGTAGCACCACAAAGATAAGTTCCTGGCAGTCAAATCATATAAGCAAGGAATACCCTAATAGTAGTATGTTAGTCTTTATCCAATTCGTTTTTGACAAAAATCATCAGATCATTGATTGTTGCAGGTGAAAAATCAAACGGGATACCAGCAGCTTTGTACAACTCCGGCAGTGTTTTAGTACCACCTAAACTTAAAGCATATTTGTAGTTTTCCAGCGCTACCTGTGGATTTTCACGGTATTGTTTCCACATGCCGATTGCACCCAGTTGTGCGATACCATATTCAATGTAATAAAAAGGTACTTCAAAAAGGTGCAGTTGCTTTTGCCAATTGTAACTACGGAAGTTGTCCAGTCCCTCGAAATTGATTACAGAAGAAGAGAATTCATTCAAGATAGCCAGCCAATTTTCTTTTCGTTCATCAAGTGTATGGCCTGGATTTTCATAAATCCAATGTTGAAATTTATCAATGGTTGCGATCCATGGGAAAATTGTGATAACCCTTTCAAGTTGATGCCGTTTTGCGCGTTTCATTTCTGCTTCATTATCGAAAAAGACATCCCAATGATCCATTGTAAACAATTCCATGGACATGCTTGCTACTTCAGCCATCTCAGTAGGATATTCCTTGAAACTTGTCAGCTCCAAAGGATGTGCCAGAAATGAATGGATGGCATGGCCTGCTTCGTGAACCATGGTAGTAAGGTCAGACATTTGTGATGCCGCATTCATGAAAATGAATGGTGCCCCGCTTTCTGCCAATGGCATGTTATACCCCCCGGGAGCCTTACCCATCCTGCTGTCTAGGTCCAGGTGATTAAGCTCCTGCATTTTTTGAAGGCATTCCCCAAAGAATGGATCCAATTTATTGAGGCAGTTGATTGTTTTATTAAGTAGATCCTTGCCATCAGTAAAGGGTCTGAGGGGTGCTATGCCAGCAGGTTCTGCTTCAGTATCCCAAGGACGAAGTGTGTCGACACCGAGTTTCTCTTGCTGATGTCTGTTAATATCATCAACCAGTGGCATCACATGCAGTCTAACAGCCTCATGAAACTGAAAACAGGAAGCAGGTGTGTAGTCAAAACGACCCATTTCTGCGAACTTATAATCACGGTAGTTGCTGAAACCCGCATTTCGGCTAACCTGATCTCTTTTGGCAATCAAATTACTGAATAGCTCATTGAGTGTTTCCTTGTCATTGAGCCTTCGTTCGGCAATCTTTCTGTAAACAGTTTCCCTGATTGACCTGTCTTCACTTTCCAGAAACTTTGCTGCCTGTTGTAGTGTGAATTCTTTTCCATCCTGTTCAATGGTCATTTTACCCGCAACCGAACCATATTGTTGCTGCAAAACACTCATTTCAGCTTGTATTGGTATATTCTCTTCCCGGAAAAGGTCGATTGACTTTTTTACAGATCTCAGATAGGTGAAATATTTTACCTGGTCCAGTTCCTGAGTAAACGGACAATCAACCAGCTTGCGATTCAGCAGATCAGCATATGGCTGAATCTTTGGCTGAATCTCCATAAAAAAGAAGTTGAATGCTTCTTCCAATTCCTTGCTGGTGGTATCACAAGTCATCCTGACCTGACGCCAGCAGGCATCTTCACTGATGAAGGCTTCCAGCTCACTCATGTCTTGGAGCCACTGTTCGAGATCGGCCTTATTATCAATTTTTCGCTCACTCAGGCGAATGAAATAGGGTGAGATTGTTTCCCAGCTTGTCAGTTTGAAATCGATAGGTAAAAAGCTGTGTTTAAGCTTTTCGATATTCGCGGTATAATTCATTCAGGTTTTTTTCGATGATCAATACTAAGCCTCTGAATCATCATTGTTTTCAGGTACTTCGGTCAGTTTTAATTCGATCTGGTGCTTTTTGATTACCCCAAACCAGCGGACCATTTTTTTCATATCACTGCTGTAAACCCTGTCGAAATCCATATTTGGATAGACCTGTTCAAAATATGCTTTAACAGCTTTGTTGTCTTTTTCAGCAGGCAATGCTGCTTCAGCTGTATCCATTACTTTAAAGATCTCAATCAGGTTCACATTTTCTTCAGTAGTGTAAACTTCGATTGTTTCAAGATGAGAAAACTGATGCATCCTGCTGGAAACAAACTTAGTGGTATTGTCTTCTAAAGAACGCACTATCGCTCCGTCTGTTTTGCTGCTGACCAATTCAAATAGTCCTGAAAATCCTGTAACTGAAATGAGTTTGTTGTATTCCATGTCCACATTTTATTGCCTGCAAGTTACAACCAAAAAGGCTAATTGTTTTCAGCCAGGATATTGCTGATTCGTTTTTCAATCGATGGACCATCACTGTAACCCCTTGCTATCATATAGAGTTTTGATTCTTCCATTTGCAGGAAAACGCAGGGAAAACCGGATACCCCCAGTTGTTTTACCAGGCTAAAGTCGTAGTGGGCCTTTTCTGTATAGGTTGGGTCTGCGAGTTTGGTATAAAATTCATCAGCATCCATATCATATTTTTCCAGCAGGTGTCTGTATGCCTCCTTATCTGTTAGGTCTCTGCCTTCACTGTAGAGCGCGTGTTGTAAATCGGATGCAAACCCCACAGTGGCTGAAGGAAACTTTTCTCTGAAAATAACCATTGCAACAGCAGACATTTCTGAATTGGGAAACCAGTCGCTTTGATCAGGGTTATTGATATGCCAGAGAAAATCTTCTCCGAATTTTACACCGGTCATGTCTTCCACATGCTTGTATGCTTCTCTTATATACCCTGCAATGTTTCCGATATGCTTTGTGGATTCAGCTGGTATCATACCGCCTGAAAGTGTCTCAAAATCAAAGGTATTTCCATAACGGGTCCATAAATCTTTGATAACAGGACTAAACCCGAAACACCAGCCGCAATAAGCATCGTAACAATAAATGATTCTTGGTTTCATGTCAGTCAATTTTAAAAGCTTCTAGGTTGAATTTTTCCGGATACTTGCCTGTTTTTCCGGCATAAAAATTCCTGATTTTCTGCATGTCTTCTTCCTTATTACCGGTAAACCATATTGGCTCTCCAAATCCGCCCTCTTTCTTTTTGAAATCGAGGTAGCCCGGCAAGACGGGTACTCCCGCTTTGAGTGCGGCATAATAGAAGCCAGACTTCACCTTTTCAACCCTTTTCCTGGTTCCTTCGGCAGGAATTGCAATGAATATTTCATCATGTGCCTGGAACAAACCAACGATTTGATCTGTAAGGTTGTGTTTTTTGCTTCTTTCAACCGGAATGGCACCTGTATTTTTAAGGAGTATGCTCAATGGAAAAAAATTAACCTCCTTTTTAATCAGATAACGCATTTTAAGTTTGAGTTGTTTGAAAACAGCCAGGGCATAGACAAAATCCCAATTGCTTGTGTGCGGTGCAGCAATCACAACAGCTTTTTGGATATGAAGAGGAACGGTGCCAACAATCTTCCAACCCCTCATTTTAAAAAGTAATATAAATAACCTGGTGATCATAGTTGAGTTTTAATGTGCTTCAAGCCAATTGTCGCCAATACCGGCTTCTGCAATTACAGGCACTTGGTTTGGCAGTGGCAGTGCAGCTTCCATATTTTCAAGGATACAAGCCTTCAGTTCCTCAGCTTCAGTTCGCAGTGCATCAAAAATCAATTCATCATGAACCTGCAGTATCATCTTGCTCTTGAAACCTTCCTTTTTTATGGCATGATGAACTTTAATCATTGCCAGTTTTATCATGTCTGCAGCAGTTCCCTGTATGGGCGAGTTGATGGCATTGCGTTCGGCGAAACCCCTAACAGTAAAGTTGGATGAATTGATATCCCGAAGCCACCTTTTTCTGCCCATTAATGTTTCGACATATCCTTTTTCTCTGGCAAAGTTGATGGTATTTTCCATATAACCCGTGATCCCAGAGAACTCTTTCTTGTAGTTATCGATGATTGTTTTGGCCTCTGTTCTGCTGATACCCAGATTTTCTGACAGTCCGAATGCTCCCTGTCCGTATATAATGCCAAAGTTTACACTTTTGGCTTTATACCTCATCTCTTTTGTTACTTCAATTTCGTCAACGCCGTATACTTTGGCTGCTGTTGCAGTATGGATATCTTTCCCCATTCTGAATGCCTCGCACATGTTGGGGTCACCACTAATTGCAGCAACAACACGCAGTTCAATCTGTGAGTAGTCTGCCGATATCAATACATGATCCTTATCTCTTGGCACAAATGCCTTCCTGATTTCTTTACCCCGGTCACTTCTCACGGGTATATTCTGCAGGTTGGGGTTGTTACTTGCCAGCCTGCCTGTAACAGCAACAGCCTGCCCATAAGTAGTATGAACCCTGCCGGTTTTGGGGTTAATCAATTCGGGCAGTGCATCAATGTATGTCGATTTCAGTTTAGTGAGCTGCCTGAAAGCAAGAATATCTGATACGATGGGGAACTGATGTGCTAGCTTTTGCAAGACATCCTCTCCGGTTGCATATTGTCCTGTTTTGGTTTTTTTAGCTTTGGGATCGAGCATCAGCTTTTCAAAAAGTACTTCGCCTAACTGTTTTGGCGAGGCAAGGTTAAACCGAACGCCGGCAGTCTTGTAAACTGCTTCTTCCGCCACTTTGGCTTCTTTCTCAAGTTCTTTGGAATATTCCTTAAGGAAGTCTACGTCCACTTTAACTCCTTCAAACTCCATATCTGTGAGCACTTTCACCAATGGGTTTTCGACCTCAAAAAACACCCTTTCAACTTCTTTCTCTTTGAGAACAGGTTCAAAAATATGCTTGAGTTGTAGCGTGATGTCTGCATCCTCCCCTGCATATTCCTTGACCTTTTCAACCTCCACATCGCGCATGGTCCCCTGGTTTTTACCTTTTTTGCCTATCAGTTCTTCAATGTGAACGGGTTCATAGCCAAGGTATTTTGCACTTAATTGGTCCATCCCCCTTTTCCCTTCAGGGTCGATGACATAATGCGCCAACATGGTATCAAAAATTTCACCAGCAAGCTCAACACCATGGTTTTTCAGTACAAGCAGGTCATATTTGATGTTTTGTCCGATCCATTTTTTATCCTGATCACTGAAAAGCGGAGAAAAGGCTTTTAGCAACTCAAGCGTTTGGTTTCTGTCTGCTGCACAAGCTACATAGCTTGCTGAGCCTGGTTTTACTGAAAAACTTAGCCCAACCAACTCTGCCTGGTTCGCATCCAGGCTGGTTGTTTCTGTATCGAAGCAGATTTCTTTTTCTTGGGTTAATGCTTTAACGAGCACATCAATCTGTTCGGCTGTGTTTACAAGGTCATATTGATGTGGGGTATTGTGGATATTTTTTTCGATAAGCGATGTTGAGGCGGACTCTTCAGCAGAATCCCCGTTTTCGGCAACAGCAACCGTGGTGCCTGCTCCGCCAAAAAGATCTCCCTGCACTGTAGAACCTGATTTTTCAGCGGGTCCTGCTACGGGAATGTCCTCACCGAGAAGACGTTTCCCGATGGTTCTGAATTCAAGTTCAGTGAAAATTTCCCTGAGTGCTTCTTTGTTGGGTTCTTTTACGGAGAAATTTTCTTCATGAAACTGAACAGGAACTGATGTGATGATGGTGGCGAGTTTTTTGCTCATGATGGCCAGGTCTTTCCCCTGTCTTACTTTCTCACCCAATGCACCTTTTAGTTTGTCTGCGTTTTCCAGAACATTTTCAACTGAGCCATATTCTGCGAGTAACTTTGCAGCTGTTTTTTCACCAACACCAGGTATGCCCGGGATATTATCTACGGCATCACCCATCATAGCCAGGATGTCAATAACCTGGGATACGTTGCTGATATTCCATTTTTCGCAAACTTCCTTCGGACCGATGATCTCAAAATCTCCGCCTTGGTAAGGGGGCTTAAAAATCTTGATGTTTTCGCTGACGAGCTGGCCATAATCCTTGTCGGGCGTAACCATATAAACCTCGTAACCTTCCTTTTCTGCCTGTTTTGCCAAGGTTCCGATCACATCATCAGCCTCAAACCCATCGGTTTCAATAATGGGTATATTCAAACCTTCGATGATTTTCCTTATATCCGGTAGGGATGCCAATAGGTCTTCCGGTGCTTCCTGCCTGTTTGCCTTGTAATCTGCAAAATCAGTATGTCTTTCTGTTGGTGCTGCTGTATCAAAGCAAACAGCCATATGTGTGGGTTTCTGTTTGTTCAGCAAATCCGTCAAGGCATTGGTAAAACCGAATTGCGCATTGGTATTTTTTCCTTTGCTTGTGATTCTGGGACTCCTTATCAATGCATAATAAGCACGAAAAATGAGTGCAAAGGCGTCCAATAAAAACAGCTTTTTCTCCATGTAGCAAAGATAGAGGATAGAGAATAGAGATGAGTGAATACTAAATAGAGATGAGCAAATAGTAAATAGAGAAAAGAACTATTTGTTATTCTCTGTTTACTATACCCTGTTTAAAATTTCAGGCAGCATCCTCCTCCAGGTAGTCCAGTCGTGGTGAATGTCATGGCCCCAGATCTCCAGCTGATGTGGTATAGATTTGCTGTTTAACACATCCGAGAATCTGCGGTTTGCTTCTGGATCTTCGAAGGAACCGCTGCCTGAAGCGATGATGATTTTACCACTCCGTATCTTTTCCAGTGTTTCGTGATCGGAGAGGTTGGGAATAAAGTGTATGGGGGAATTGAAGTAAACCTGCTCATCGTAAAACCCATCAGAGTATTCCGTAAGGTCATAAACACCGCTCATTGCAATTACGCCCTGCAGCATATCAGGTCTTTTCAGGAAGAGATTCATAGCGTGTAAAGCTCCAAAAGATGCGCCACAGCTTATTATTGGAGTATCTGTGGATGTTTTGTTTTGTATAAATGGGATGACCTCTTCAAAGATATACTGATTGAACTGGTTGTGGCGTATGGCTTTATGTGCGCCTTCCATCGCTTTATTCATCCAGCTTTCGGTGTTGATGCTGTTGACCGAAAAGACTTTTAACCTGCCCTCATCAATCAATGGCTGTAGCATGCCGATGAGTTCAAAGCGTTCATATTCCAGGTAATCTGCTGCTGCAGTGGGAATCATGAGGAGGGCATAACCATAATGACCATAAACGGATATCGGCATTTCTTTTTGAAGGGCCGGACTAAACCATTGATGGATTTCCCTATTCATTTAACGCACCACTTTGATGATACCTTTCATCACAGAGGCGTGACCGGGAAATGAACAGATGAAAGGGTATTCACCTGGTGTGGCAGGTGCGTTGAAATAGATGGATTCAGTCTCATCGGGCTGCAGCAATTTTGTGTGGAACAATACTTTGGCGCTGTTTGGTACATAATTCATTTCCGCACCTTTGAGTCCCAGTTTCAAGGCCAGGTTACCCACTTCATCTGCTGCACCGGGAGCTACTACAACTACATTATGCGTCATATCATCGTTGTTGCCAAAGATCAATCTTACTTTGGAACCTGCTTTTATCTCAAACTTAGTGATGTCAAATTTCAGTCCGGGTTTGGTTCCCAGCTTAATGGTTACGTCAGGCTGACCCCAATCTGCGGGCATACTTAACTTGCGTTTTGCAGTTGTGGGGGCATTAGCCGTTTTTACAGGAGCATTCATGTGCATGTCATGAGACATAGCAGCATGTCCGGATTTAACCAGATCAGCAGGTTTCAGTTCAGTGGCTGGTCCATCAGGAATGTTGTTCATGGTATAAAATGCAAAGTCATGCAATAAAGCTTTTCCGTCTGCTGCATTCATCCCTGATAGTTTCACTTCATGGATATAGCCTGCAATCAGGCTGTCTAGTACCAACTTAACTTTTTTACCATCCGCAGACGGCACAATACCTTTTATTTTTCTGTTTTGGTTGTTGATAATCGGACTGCCATACTGGTGGTGGTACTTGTACGTGAAGCTGTTGATATTGTAGTTCATGGGGTTTCTGAGCACTTTTGCATCCACAGGAAGTGTGAACTCAATTTCCAGTCCATCTGGTAAAGCATGAATATCTTTCATCTCGAAAGCTGTTTCACCATTCCATGTCAGTCTTTGCAGTGCATAATTTTCTTTACCGGTACTCGCCCATCCCCTGCTTGTCATGCCGGCAAACATGGAACCATCAAGTCCCCAGCGCAAGCGTAGCAAACCTGAAGCAAAACCTTCGTAGAATGGATAGCAGGCACCCTGGTATTTTCCATTAACTTTTTCAAGAGACATGCGCATGATTTTGGAGTGACCTTGGTCTGCAACAAAATATTGACCTGCAAACGGCCCGAAGGTGCCATTGGTATTGTCTTCCAGGATATCAGAAGTTGAAATACCCATGAGCGTGTGCGGAAACCATACTGCAGGAAGCTTCAGTTCTTTGATGATTTTTGCAGCTTCATGCATGGGTTGTCCATTGTCTACAACTTTAAGGTCATCTTTGGTCAGCTTCAGCGGTGATTCCGGTTCTTTGGTCCAGTTTAAACCACCTGCATTACCGGCAAAATCACCTTTTTCGAGGTGGGTCACCCTGCCACTTCCTACCCAGTCTCCCTGGTTTTCAGCATAGAATATATCTCCCTGGCTGTTAATGTTGAAACCTGCAGGTGAACGCAGACCCGTTGCAATGGGTTCCTGGGTGCCATCTGGCTTAATCTTCAGTAACCAGCCATGCCATTTTCCGAGGCCATCACCGTATCCAACCCAGGCTACGTTAAGGGTTACCAGCATGTCTCCGTTTTTATCAAAAACCGGACCGTATGCATATTCATGGTAGTTGCCACTCAGTTGAAAAAGTGATACGGGTGTGTAGCTATCCGCTTTACCATCTCCATCACGGTCTTCAATTTTTGT
>JBDLTO010000254.1:0-2963 GCA_039805815.1 Bacteroidota bacterium
ATAATATACTTGCGGTATTCCCCGCAGGGTCAACAAACAAGTAACAGCCATTTTGGTCAGTGCCAAATCGTTGCCCAACTGGGTATATAGCCGATCCATATCGTGGTTGTCGCCAAAAATGAGCAACTTATTGGGAGCTGCATAATTGAAATCATTGGCTAAAGACTCATAGAGGATATTCATGCCTTTGCCCCAAATGGTCCTATCTTTTTGCCGCAATGATTCTACCAACGCTGATTGGAGTGGGAAATCCATGGTGGAACCCAAACAACCAGTATAGCCATCAGTATTTTTCTTCCCAGCCTGCCAGTATGCAGTGATAAGCGGATTCAAGCTCCATTCCTCCCCTACCAAACTGAATTGGGGATATTCCTGCATGATGCGGCAAGCCCAGGCATTGAGTAGCGTTTTGACACTGTAGCCATAGGTATCCAGTCGGATTCCACCAAGTTGCAATGTTTCAATCCACCAGATATTGTTTTGAATCATATATGTTACCAACAAGGGATGTTCACCGTTCAAGTCGGGCATGGTTTCTACAAACCATCCTTTGGTCATGAGTTCCCTATCGTAATGCGATGCATTGGGGTCCTGATTGACTGTTCTGACGTGTGTTGTTTGTATTTTGGTTCCGGGATGGTTGATCCAATTCTTAAATGGCAAGTCTTCCATCCACCAATGGCTTGAACCGATATGGTTTAAAACCGCATCATAAATCAATTTGATCCCTTTTTCCCTTGCTTTGGAAGCCAGCACTTTGTATTCCTCCATTGTTCCAAAACGAGGATCGACTTTATAATGGTCAGTAATGGCGTAACCATGATAAGTATAGGAAGGCATATCATTTTCAACCATGGGTTGAGGCCAAATGGCTGTATACCCCATTCCTTTGAGGTAATCCAGGCTATTGATCAATCCGCGGATGTCACCACCATGCCTTGCACCCTGAAATGCACGGTTGATAGTCTTTTCCCTAGTTCCAGGAATGATATCATTGGCAGTATCGCCATTCGCGAAACGGTCTGGCGTAATCAGACAAATCACATCTTTGCTGTTGAAGCCCTCCAACCTTTTGGACACTGCTGAACGGGCTTGTAAACTGTAAACATACTTTTCCACTACTTTACCTTCCTTGAAAAAAGAGATGGGGAATTTGCCCGGCTTGGTTTTGGGGTCGATGATCAAGTTGATGAAAAGGTAATTTTCTGAATCCCCTTTGATGGTATTTTTGACGCTAATACCTGGATAATTTATCACAGGTTTGGTATTGCCGATCCCTTTTCCATTGACCATGATTTGCAGGTTGGGATCTTTCATCCCTACCCACCAATTCATCGGCTCAAGGTGTTGGATTTGGGCGTGTGAAGATGATATTAATAAAGCAGTTGCAAGGGCCAAACATATATTCTTCATGTTCAAACGATCATTCATGGGTATATAAAACAGGGTTAAGTGGACTATCAATCACCTCGCCAACGGTAGCACCCGGACACCAAGTATTCCAATCATTGATCTGATTGTCATTTTGGGGCTGAGCCAGTTTCATTTCACTATCCATATAAATGGTAGTCATCACTTGCCTCATAGTGGATGTCTTGTTGGCACCAGCACGGTGAAAAACCCAACCTGAGTGGAAACTGATTTCTCCCAATTCAAAGGGTTCAACCACATGTTTAAAGTCAGTTACTTTTAATTTTTGCCTAATAAGTTGTTCACTTTCATCACTGATTGCCAATTCTCTTCCCTCTACAATAACATGGCTACCCGCACTGAATTCAAGCGGCCCCATTTCCAATGGTGTTTCCTGTAATGGCATCCATGCTGTTACTGTTTTATCCGATGCTAAAGGCCAGTAATATTGATCTGCGTGCCAGGGGGTGAATCCACCACCGGGCTCTTTGTATAAAGCCTGGTCATGATACATCCGAACACCTTTTGTTTGCAGTAGTGCAGTAGCAATTCCGGCAATTCTTGTACTGAATATCAATTCACGAATAGCTTCGTCTTCTTTCCAAAGGTTGAAGATTTGGAGGAATGCCATTCCATAGGTATCCCTTTCTTCCAGTGCCCGTTTTTCACCACTAAGTTCATGAACCTTTTGGGTTATGCGATTAGCGAAAAACTCCACTGTTTCCTTATTCAATACCTGTTTTAGTTTGATGAATCTGTTTTTATCATAAAAACTGACTTGTTCAGCGGAAATGGGGTAAGGTTCATTTAGAAAATGACGTATTGAAATTGGGACTAGTGACATACAAATTAATTTGAATGTGAACTTAAGTAAAATGCCCCTCAATTGAGGGGCATTTTGTATGAAAATCAGAAATTTATTGTTTCATGATTTTATAAGTATAGTATCCAGGATTGGTTAAATCCAGTGAAATCTTATAAGTACCTGCACCTGGTAATACCAAGTTTGCACCATTGTATTCTAATGAGTTATCGGCATTGTTATCACCCATATTAACACCCCAATCGCTATTGGCGCGGAATTTGAATTCTTCGCGACCACCAACGGTAACCGTACCTTCCCATATGCTATTATTGAGCGTCATGGCCACATCACTACCCCATCCGGTGAATCCACCAATCAGTGACCAGGTAGTTTGTGCAATTGTAAACTTGTTGGTTGAGGTATTGGCATTGATCCTGAAGAAACCTTCTCCCGGAAATTTCAGGTTACCGCCTGATGTGCTCAAGTTACCATTTCCACCATCACCAAAGTTAGTACCATTCCAGTCAGCCTGCGATGTCAATTTGAATTCATAAGAACCGCCGGGCTTGATATATACATAGCCTTCATGATCACCATCTTTTTTAGCAGATCCAATTTGCGGAGCAGCACCTGGATTCCATCCTTGATAATCACCAGCTACCCATAATAATCCGATTTCCTGTACCAAAGTGGCAGTAAATTTTCCAGACTGAAAATCCATCCGCAACTTATACATTCCTGTTTTATC
>JBDLTO010000255.1:0-12491 GCA_039805815.1 Bacteroidota bacterium
ATGCATGCAGCAAGTGGTTCATGCTGTAGGTGATGGAGGATTTTTTCTTATCGATTGGCTTTTTGGTTTGTGCCAGCAGGAATCCCGGAGAAAGTAAGAGAAGAAGAAGTATGCGCATGATTTAAAATTTGATAGTGATTACTGCCGCGGCATAGCTGGCGAAGGTGGTGAAGGCTGCAGCCCGATGAAACTTTTTGAGTCTATTGTAGTCATCAATATTTCTAGATTCTTCCATTGCATTTGCAAGTATGTTAGTGCCAATCATGCCACCCATGTGCACTACGGCCAACCACTTGTGCAACCTGATGGCAGAGAGTTTCTTATCCCTGTTAATCAATGGTGGAGGGGTAAATAAAGACATGATGGCAGTGGCGGAGTACGTTGTATTTACAGCAACAGCAAGCCCTTCATGAATATCTCCAACCCTGCCTGAGCCTTTGTAGAGTTGGGTGCCAGTAATCCCTTGGCCAACCATGCCACCGAGGGTTACAAAACCCAGCACTTGGTGTGCCACCAGCATTCCCCTTCTGAGCTTCAATTCTTTTTCACGGTTGGTGGCTGTGAGTGGTGAAATCGGTCGAAGGAGGCCTTTTTGTCCCCACAACACCCGCTGGGTTAACAGCATTTTTTTGGGTAAGAGTTCTGTTGTGGTATCCTGTTCCTTCATGAGGTCATTCAGCAGATCGTCCTGCGCAAAGGAGAGGGTTGTCATTGTGATGCACAAAAAAAGTGCAAAGATTTTTTTCATGTATAAGAGTTATTTGTCAAAGATAGTGTGTATGCGCACTTTTAAACATTATTATAACGTTTTGCTAACCTCGAATATTGTCAATTTTGGGTTACCTGAAAGATAAAATCGTATTAACGTGTAAATTGTACATATATGTTGCAGAAAACCTATTACAAAACAAAGGATTATTGTAAGGTAAAATTCAGCTTCAAGCCCGAATTGGCTGAAACTGTTGAAATTCTTGGTTTGAACAGTGATTGGGAAAATGCGGTAATCATGGCTAAGAAGAAGGATGGCAGCTTCAGTGCGGAAGTAAATCTGCCCAAAGATTCAAGTCATGAATTCAAATACTTGGTTGATAATTCAACTTGGGTGAATGATCCGGAAGCTGATACGGAAGTACCTAACGTATTTGGCGGAAGCAACAGTGTAGTTAGTATTTAATCTTTCAGGTTAAATTAGCATAAATTACGTTTTGATTGAAACTGCATCATGGTGGTGCAGTAAATTGAAGCCTATCAACTTCAAGTTTGACCCTAAAAGAAATTACCGCACCTCAAGGTCAGTTTAAGTGGCTGGACATTACTGCTCCAACCATTGAGGAGCTCGTGTCTGTCAGTGAACATTACAACCTCAACAACCATAACCTGAGAGATTGTCTGGAGCCTGATCACCTGCCCAAGTTTGAAGAGGGAGACGACTTCAATTTCATCATCCTACGCAAGGTTCTTGAAGATGATGAGCTGGGAACAACTATTCATTCTCTCACAACGAAAATCGCCATTTTTTACAACGAAACGGTCATCGTCACCATTCACCGTCTTCCCCAGGAAGACCTGATTGCACTTTGTGAACAATCCATTCAGCATGGTAGGGTAACCCATGTTCAGCATCTGATACTCAAGATCATTGCCAAAGTGCAGCACAGTTATACCAGTTTTGCGGGCCACCTGAATGCACAGATTGAAGAATTTGAAACAAGGTTGTTCGTCCGTAAAACAGCAAGGGAGTCGATAGAAAACTTGTACATGTTAAAAAGGCGGACTGGCCTGTGCAGGAGACTGTTGTTGTTGAGTGGAGAGGTAGTTAACGCCGTGCAGCATAGGCAGAAAAAATCAAGTGAACTCCAGGACATAAGAGACAGTCAGGCTAAACTGCAGTTGTTTTATGAACAGCTGAGTGAAGATGCCATCAACCTGGTAAGTACCTATATGTCTTACAGTGCCCAGAAAACCAACGAGGTTATGAAGGTACTAACAATCTTTTCAGCCTATTTTCTGCCGCTTACGTTCATAGTTGGCGTTTACGGCATGAACTTTGAACTGATGCCTGAATTGCGCTGGAAATTTGGCTATCCTGCGGTATTGTTATTCATGTTTATTGTTTTTCTGGTTATCTATCTTTGGTTCAGGCGTCGCAAGTGGCTTTGACGTTGTCTAAGTAATCAACAACTTTTCTCGTACATTAACACGTAATTCGGCATTTTTTTCGGAAATTTGCATTCCCGTTGAAATTATTCAACCCTTTATAACAACAGTTGAAAAATGAGCAGTAAACCTACCAGTCTATTTGATAAAGTTTGGGATGCACACGTAGTACGTAGTATTGCGGATGGTCCGGATGTATTGTTAATTGATCGTCATTTCATCCATGAAGTGACCAGTCCGGTTGCGTTTCTCGGTCTCAAGACCAGGAACCTGGGTGTCATGTTCCCAGACCGTACTTTTGCCACAGCAGATCACAATACGCCAACCATAAACCAGCACCTGCCTGTTGCTGATCCGTTATCTGCCAATCAGCTGAGAGCTCTTGAAGAAAATACCTCCAGCTATGGTATCTCACATTGGGGTTTGGGCAATCCCAAAAATGGTATTGTGCATGTGGTTGGTCCGGAAAATGGCATCACCCTCCCGGGAATGACCATAGTTTGTGGTGATTCCCACACATCCACTCACGGTGCATTTGGGTGTATTGCTTTCGGTATCGGAACTTCTGAAGTGGAGATGGTTTTGTCTTCCCAGTGCATCATGCAACCCAAGGCGAAAAAGATGCGTATCAATGTTAATGGCAGCATGAGCAAGGGTGTCACCCCCAAAGATGTTGTGCTTTACATCATCTCTAAGCTTACAGCCGCAGGGGCAACAGGTTACTTTGTGGAATATGCCGGATCGGTTTTTGAAAATATGTCGATGGAAGGCCGGATGACGGTATGCAACATGAGTATTGAGATGGGTGCAAGGGGTGGCATGATTGCTCCTGATGAAACCACTTTCAATTACATCAAAGGTCGTGAAAAGGCACCTAAGGGTCAGGCTTGGGATGATGCAGTTGCTTACTGGAAAACGCTCAAAACAGATGAGGGTGTAGTGTTTGATAAGGAGTATAATTTTGATGGAGCAGATATTGAACCCATGATTACTTACGGTACCAATCCGGGTATGGGTATGGGTATTTCTCAGCTGATACCAACGGCAGCAGATATTGACGCCGGCAAAGCCAGCTTTGCCAAGTCTTTGCAGTATATGGGATTCAATGAAAGTGAGCCCATGTTGGGCAAGAAAATTGATTATGTATTCATTGGCAGTTGCACCAACGGGAGAATTGAAGATTTTAGGGCATTTGCCTCTGTGGTGAAAGGAAAAAAGAAAGCTGACCACGTAACAGCTTGGATTGTACCCGGCTCTCATGTGGTAGAAGCTCAGATCAGGGAAGAAGGCATTTATGATATACTTACGGAGGCTGGTTTTGAACTCCGCCAACCCGGTTGCTCAGCTTGTCTGGCTATGAATGATGATAAAATTCCTGCTGGAAAATATGCCGTTAGCACCAGTAACAGAAACTTTGAAGGCCGTCAGGGTCCCGGTGCAAGAACACTCCTTGCCAGTCCCCTTGTTGCCGCCGCCGCCGCAGTCACCGGCGTCGTTACTGATCCAAGAACCCTGATCGCTTAAAAAAACAACCATGGCTTACGATAAATTTACAGTATTGACCAGCACGGCAGTGCCCCTGCCAATTGAAAATGTGGATACCGACCAGATCATCCCGGCTCGTTTCCTCAAAGCAACGAAGCGTGAGGGATTTGGAGACAACCTGTTTCGCGACTGGCGCTATAATGGTGATGATTCACCCAAGCAGGATTTTGTGCTTAACAATTCCATTTACAGCGGAAAAATATTGGTAGGTGGAAAGAACTTCGGCAGCGGAAGCAGCAGGGAACATGCAGCCTGGGCAATCTATGATTATGGATTTCGTTGTGTAGTATCCAGCTTTTTTGCAGATATCTTCAAGAACAACTCCATGAACATCGGTATCCTGCCGGTTCAGGTTTCAGAAGATTTTCTGGACAAGATTTTCAAAGCCATTGAATCAGATCCCCAGACTCAACTTGAGGTTGATTTATCCAAGCAAACAATTACGATACTGACTACAGGAGAGAGTGAATCATTCGACATCAATTCCTACAAAAAACACAACCTGATGAACGGGTTTGACGATATTGATTACCTGCAGGCCATGAAAGAAGAGATCTCCGCCTTCGCACAAAACAGCCGCTACTAGACGATGGTCCAGGCGCATTAACCCCATGCCAAAATCAACCCGTTATATTGAGATTATGGACACCACCCTACGGGATGGTGAACAAACCAGTGGTGTTTCTTTTTCAGCCTCAGAAAAGCTTACCATAGCCCAGATCCTGCTCACAGAAGTGAAAGTAGATAGGATTGAAGTTGCTTCCGCAAGGGTATCAGATGGTGAATTTGAAGCTGTCAAAAAAATCACCCGGTGGGCCAAGTCAAAGGGACTGCTTAAGAAAATTGAAGTCCTGACCTTTGTGGATGGTGAGGTTTCCATCGACTGGATGACGAAGGCCGGAGCCAAGGTCATGAACCTGCTAACAAAGGGCTCCCTCAACCACCTGAAGCACCAGCTGAAGAAAACGCCTGAACAGCATTTTGCAGAAATAGCGGCCGTTTTTACGCTCGCAAAGAAGAAAGGAATCGATTGTAATGTTTACCTGGAAGACTGGAGCAACGGCATGCGAAATTCTCCGGAGTATGTTTTTAAGTACCTGGATTTTCTGGCAACACAACCCGTTAAAAGAATTATGTTGCCCGATACGCTTGGCATTCTCAAGCCTGAGGAAGTAGCTGATTTCATCGGACAAATCATTCCCCGTTATCCAGGTATTCATTTTGATTTCCATGGCCATAACGACTACGATCTTGGAACAGCAAATGTACTGGAGGCAGTAAAAGCTGGAGTGCAGGGGATTCACCTTACGGTGAACGGTATGGGAGAGCGTGCAGGAAATGCACCCCTGGCCAGTGCTGTTGCGGTTATTCATGATTTTATGCCTGCTCTCAAGACAGGTGTAGTGGAAGAATCCCTCTATCAGGTCAGCAGATTGGTAGAAACCTTTTCAGGTTTTCGCATACCTGTAAATAAACCTGTTGTGGGTGAAAATGTATTTACCCAAACAGCTGGTATTCATGCTGATGGCGATAAAAAAAACAACCTTTATTACAACGACCTGATGCCGGAAAGATTCGGCAGGAAACGCTCCTATGCCTTGGGTAAAACCAGTGGCAAGTCGAATATCGAAAACAACCTGGCTCAGCTTGGAATTGAATTGTCTGATGCAGATCTGAAAAAAGTTACTCAAAGAATCATAGAACTTGGTGATAAGAAGGAAGTGGTTACACAATCTGACCTTCCCTATATCCTTTCTGATGTGCTCGACAGCGATGCTATTGGTGATAATGTGGAGTTTATCAATTATGTACTGACGCATTCAAAAGACCTTAGGCCTTCTGTAACACTCCAAGTTCAGATTGCTGATGAAGTTTTTGAAGAACACGCACAGGGTGATGGACAATATGATGCATTCATGAATGCATTGCGTTCTATTTACAAAAAGAAAAAACTCCAGCTTCCCATGCTCACGGATTATGCGGTACGCATTCCTCCAGGCGGAAAGAGCGATGCACTTTGTGAGACCATCATCACCTGGGAATATCAAGGGAGGGAATTTAAAACGCGCGGACTTGATAGCGATCAGACAGTTGCAGCCATCAAGGCTACACAGAAGATGTTGAATTTGATTTAATATAAGTTGTGGGTTGTGAGTTTTCGGTTATGTGATCAAGCTTTTATCATTAAACATATAACCAACAACCCAAAACTAATAACCCACAACTAATAACCCACAACTGATAACTGACAACCCACAACTGATAACCCACAACCGACAACTCACAACCCATAACAGACAACCCACAACAAATAATTATGAATAAAAAAATTCTCATCGTCCCAGGAGACGGAATCGGACAGGAAGTAACTGCAGTAGGTAAACTGGTATTGGATAAAATTGCAGTGCGATTTGGTCATACTTTCACCTATGATGAAGCAATGATCGGACATGTAGCCATCGAGGCAACCGGTTCACCACTTCCGGATGAGACTCTTACCAAAATGAAAGCATCTGATGCCATACTCTTTGGAGCAGTTGGTCATCCGAAATATGACAATGATCCTACTGCCAAGGTGCGTCCGGAGCAAGGTTTGCTGAAAATGCGCAAGGAACTAGGCTTGTATGCCAACCTGCGTCCAATCAAATTGTTTGATGAATTACTTGATGCTTCCAGCATCAAGCCCGAAATTCTCCGTGGAGCAGATATCCTTTTTTTCAGGGAGCTGACAGGTGATATTTATTTTGGCGAGAAGGGTCGTAAGGATGATGGCAATACAGCTTACGATGTTGCGCAATACAGCAGGTTTGAGGTTGAACGTATTGCACGCAAGGCTTTTGATGCAGCCAGAACACGCAGAAAAAAAGTATGTTCTGTAGATAAGGCTAACGTCATAGAAACAAGCAGGCTTTGGAGAGAGGTGGTGCAGAAAGTGGCACTTGAATATCCGGATGTGGAAGTTGAACACCAGTTTGTGGATGCAACAGCGATGCTGCTTATCAAGGATCCGCGTCGTTTTGATGTGGTTGTAACGGCAAACCTGTTTGGTGATATCCTTACGGATGAAGCCTCTCAGATTGCAGGTTCCATGGGTATGCTGGCATCTGCTTCAATTGGTGATGGCACCGGTGTGTATGAACCCATCCATGGATCAGCACATGATATCACAGGTAAAGGAGTTGCCAATCCGCTCGCTTCCATACTTTCAGCTGCTCTACTCCTCGATATTTCCTTTGGTTTGAAAGCAGAATCAGAAGCCGTGATTGCTGCAGTAGATGCCGTTTTGAAGGCTGGCTGGAGAACAAGGGATATTGCCGACGCCAATACTCCTGCAGATAAAATACTGGGCACAGAAGCCATGGGTAATGAAGTATTGAATAACCTTTGATAAAAATTTGTCATGAAAAAAACAGCCCTGATCATCACACTGATTATCCTCTCTCTTCAGCAAACAGGATTTGCTCAAAAGGCAAAAGTTGAAGTTGTTTCAGACAAGAATAATCCCATCATCCGTGTGATGATTGGAGGTAAGCATTTTACCAGTTTCTTTTTTCCAGATACCATCGCCAAACCTGTTCTTTATCCTATACTGGCTCCCAACGGAACTGTTATTACGCGTGGGTTTCCGGTAACCCCCATTCCGGGTGAACCAACTGATCACCCGCATCACCTGGGATTGTGGTTTAATTTTGGGGATGTAAATGGACTTGATTTCTGGAATAATTCTTTTGCTATTCCGGCAGACAAAAAGCATTTGTACGGGAATATCCGCATGGGTAAAATAACTGAAAACAAGAGTGGTGATCAGGGGAAATTTGGTTACGAAGCAACTTGGAATGATCACCAGAATATTACACTGCTTGATGAAAAGACATCTTTTGTTTTCAGTGAAATCAATGGTGTATGGGTTATTGATCGTACTACAACATTGACTGCAAAAAGACGCGTAGACTTTAAAGACAATAAGGAAGGGATGTTGGGATTGCGGATGGCACATGAACTGCAGATTCCTACAGTGGAAACAAAGAAGTTTACGGATGCGAATGGTATCGAAACTGTGATTAAAGCCATTACCGATACCATTGCCAATGGCAATTACATCAACAGCAATGGTCTGAAGGGCGATGATGTGTGGGGTAAGAAGGCTACCTGGTGTATGATGAATGCCAAAATGAAATCTGATACCATCAGCGTATTGATACTTGATCACCCGAAAAACGAAGGATATCCTACATTCTGGCATGCAAGGGGATATGGCTTATTTGCAGCTAATCCAATGGGCTCAAATGTATTTGCCAAGCAAAACCCTGTATACCTGAGAACACTCCAGCAAGGAGAGTCAGTAACCTTCAGGTTCAGGGTTGCAATAGCTGCAGGAAAAGCCAGGCTATCAACGCCAGTTATACAATCTATTGAAAAAGGATTCGCTTCCCGGTAATAAAAATGTTTAGCTTTTGGTAGGTTCAAAAAGATGAAACCCATAAGGCTCGATGATGAGGAATTCATTGTCGTGACCAACTGTATAAACCTGCTCACTCCAATGATCAAACAATTGTAAGGCAAAGTCCCCATGTTCCTTGAACGCATACCAGGTGAGGTATGCAGGCTTGTTGCTGAAATTGAATATGCAGTAAAGCTTAAGTTCTTCGTAAGATCTGAGGTACCCGGCAACATGAATATTGTGTGGGGTAAGCCAGGTCAGGTTTTTATAATCTGAAACTACTTTAAGTTTTTTTCGGAGGGAGATGAGTTTGCGTGTCGACTGAAAAACCTTGTACTCAATGGTACCTGGTTCGTGAATGCGTTTGTTTTTTTCCCAGTTGATAACAGGCCTGTGCATCCAGCGGTTATCATAACTTTTTCCCGGATCTTCCTGGTAACTGTAGTCATTGGTATACCCAAGTTCATCACCGTAAAAGATGATGGGTACTCCTCCTAAAAAGAATGAATGGGCCTGCATGAGGAGGATTTTATGAATGGATTCATTGATGTCAGTTGCACTTCCTTCCCAAACTGCTTTTTCCAGTCCGCACAAAGAAGCCAACGAACCACTGATTCTGGCATCACCTGTTTTGGGATTGGATGAAAAGAGTGCGCCTCTGGCAGGACTATCCCATTGACTACCCGTGTACGAGAAATATTCCTTCAGAAATTTCCGGTGTTCATAAGGGCTCTTGCCGGTATGTTCAATCATATAGTCGTCATACCCCAATCCGATATCATCATGACAACGTGTGTAGTTAATCCAGGTTGTACCATAAGGTTTCTGCAGGATTTCATGTTGTGCAGCGAGCATGACGCGTGTATCACCTGAAGCAAGCATGTCCCATTGCAGGGCCATGTGGGTAGCATTGTAGGCAAAGTCGCACTCTTTGGCCGTAAAGGAGCCGGTACCGAAATATTTCATAATCTCCTTGGGTGCAACGATTGCTTCTCCAAGCAGGGCCATTCCCGGGGCTGAAACAGCAACACAGCGTTTGATCAGCCTCAGCAGGGTATGTGCCTGTGGTAGGTTCTGACAACTGGTGCCCAGCTGTTTCCAGATAAAAGCAGGTGCATCTATACGCAATACATCAACACCCAGGTTGGCATAAAACAGGATATTGTCGAGCATTTCACGGAAAACCACTGGATTGGTATAGTTCAGATCCCACTGGTAGTGGTGGAATACAGTCATGACCCATTTTTTGCATTCAGGAATCCATGTAAAATTCCCTGGAGAACTTTCAGGGAAGATATCCGGCATCTTTTCATCAAACTGATTGGGTAACCAGCGGTCGTCATACATGTAAAAGTATTCCTGATATTCCTTATCACCTGACTTCGCTTTTTCAGCCCATTGATGTCTGTGGGAGGTATGGTTTAAAACGATGTCTAGCATGAGGTACATGCCCTTTTCCCGCATCTGTTTTCCGAGGTAAATCAATTCTTCCAATGAACCAAAACGCGATTCCACCTTGCGAAAATCTGAAACTGCATAGCCCCCGTCGCTTTCTCCAGCCGGACTTTCAAAAATCGGCATGAGGTGAAGGAAGTTGACACCCAGTTCTTCGAAATAAGGCAGTTTGCCAGGCATGCTTTTGAGGTCTCCGGCAAACCTGTCTACATAAAGGCTCATGCCCATCAGTTCATTGCTTAAAAACCAGATGCCCTTATCAGATTTTTCCTCATCCCTGTTGATCAGTGCCGATTCTCTGGATTTATAGCCACTAATCAGAGTTCTCATGATAGATTCAAAAAGGGAGTCTGCATGCTGATGTTGTCCGTATATCTCCCTGTACAAGTGGGAAATGGAGTCTATATCAGACATAAGTCGCACATAAAAGGGATTGTCTTTCCCCCTTGTATCAATTTTTTCTTCCAGTGCTATCCTGGTTACATTTTCATGAAGGTTCTGATCGAATGTCATCACAATTTCTTTTACGACTTAAAGATATCCCTGCTGAGGTTTTTAAAAGCCTCCATAGCTCCCAAGTATTCGCAGGTTCTGGCGCCAGCCTTATTAGCCTTGTGAATGATTTCCTGCCAGTCAGACTGCTGCAGTTCACCAATACGCATGTTTTCCAGTGCACTTAGCTGGTAAAGAACAGCACCAACGAAGGCATCCCCAGCGCCAGTTGTATCAACAGCATTGATGGGGATACTTGGAATGATTGTGACTGTGTTATCAATCCCAAGCATGGTGCCTTCCCTGCCAAGGGTAATGGCGAAAACGGCAGACGACTGATTGAAAAATTCCTCAGCAGCTGCTTCAACTGAAGTTTTTCCTGTGATAAGCAATGCCTCTTCATCACTCACCTTGAAGAAATCACATGCTTTGATGAATGACCATGACCTGCTGATGAATGCTTCTTGCTGGTGACCAAAGAGCAATTGCCTGTAATTGGGGTCAAAGCTGATGATTCTCCCAGCAGATTTAGACTTGTCTAAAAGATCAGTGTAAGTCTCTTGAAGTGGTCCGGGTAGGAATCCAGTAGCCGATCCGAAGTGCACAATACTGCATGCCTTCAGGTCTATGTCAGCTACATCCTCTTTAGAGAGCATGCCATCCGCACCTCTGTTGAAATAAAAATCACGTTCACCATTTTCCATGAGGGAAACAAATGCGAAAGTGGTAAAATATTTGGCATCGCGGATGATATGGGTAGTATCTACCTGAAAACTCTTGAGAACATCAATCAGGTGTTGGCCAAAAGGATCTGCACCCACTTTAGCAGCAACCATCACATCACCCCCAAGGGCTGCAATAGCTGCTGCAACATTCATAGGGGCACCACCGGCTTTTTTCAAAAAGTTCACACCGTCTGTCAACGACTTATTGCGGTCAGTACAGATCATGTCTATCAATGCTTCACCAATGCAAAGTATTTTTTTCATGCTTTTTAGAATTAATGCCCACCAACCATGTTGACCGGTTCAGCATCTATATCTGTACCGTTGTTTTTTGTTTGAATCAAGAGGGTGAAACCTGCAGCAATAACTAGCAGGATACCTGCAAAAAGAATAGCCTTGCCCGAATCATTGTTGAGGAAGTTTTTAAGGATGTACCCGAAAGTTAATGTCTGAATAAGCATGGGTACAACAATCAGCATGTTTATGATTCCCATATACACACCATAACGTTCTTTCGGAATATGTTTGACCACCATCAAGTAAGGAACACCCATCATACTTGCCCAGCCAATCCCAAAGCCTGTAATGGCCACATAAAGCAACCATTTGTTTTCAATGAATGGGAAAGCAATGAAACCTGCTGCGGCAAGTACAAGGCAGCTGAAATGCACCCATTTGGCGCCGTATTTTCTGGCAAAGCCAACTAAAGCAAAGGCACTCATGAATGTGATTATGTTATACCAGCCATTGACAGAACCCGCTAAGCTTACTGCTTTCTCGTATAAATCGCGGTTTTCGGTTGTGGCGTCAAATACAGATTTAGCAATACTTTTTGAGCTATTCTGCCAATAACAGAAAAGGGCATACCATTGAAAAAGGTAAACCAATGCTAATTGCCACATCACTTTAGGCATGTCTTTGATGGCACTGAAAACATCGAGAAACGGACTCAGGAGGTTTAGTGGTTTGTTGCGTATTTCCTGAAGCTCTTCAGCTGTTGGAGGAATTTCAGGTGTGGTTTTCATGCTCCACCAAACAGTTCCGATGGAACAGACTGCACCGAGCATGAAGGAAGCAAAAACCCAGTTTGGAAGCTTGCCGGTATAACCCACTATAACCATGGGAAAAAGAAAAAGTGAAAAGTTGGCGAGTGTTTGTCCTAACCCAGTAAAAAATGATTGTGCCTGAAAACCCATAGGTTGCTGTGTATCATCCAACTTGTCTGCTATGAAAGCCCGGTAGGGTTCCATGGCTGTATTGTTGCCGGCATCCAAAATCCATAATAGTCCGGCTGCCATCCACAATTCAGAGCTGAAGGGAAAAAGAAAAAGTGCCAGGCTGCACATAATGGCACCGATCAGGAAGTAAGGTTTTCTCCTGCCCCATCTGGGGTGCCAGGTTTTATCACTCAGTGCTCCTATGATGGGTTGAACCAGCAAGCCGGTGAGTGGACCAGCCAGGTTTAACCATGGAATTTCATCAGGTTTGGCACCCAGGAAGTCGTATATGGGGTTAACAGCACTTTGTTGTAAACCAAACGAGTACTGAATGCCGAAGAATCCGACATTCATGTTGATTATTTGAGCGAAAGACAGTTTGGGTTTGGGCATATGGCAGGTTTGGGGATGAGGGACAAGTGACGAGTGACAAGTGACAAGTGACGAGTGACGAGTGAC
>JBDLTO010000256.1:0-2662 GCA_039805815.1 Bacteroidota bacterium
ACGGTTAATGAAAATGCATTCACCATTAACCGAACTGCAGATGGAATGTTCAATCAGATGAAAGGCAATGAACTCACCGGACAATTCATTGAAGGCTCTATTGATTTTTTGAGAGTTAAAGGGAATGGAGAGAATCTTTATTACTTGCAGGATGAAGACAGTGCTTATGTAGGCGTAAATTATACAATGGCTGATGCAATTGTCATGCGATTTGCAAACAAGGAGTTGAAGCGGGTAACCTGGTTCAACAGTGTCACTGGAACAACCTACCCCATCTTACAGCTGCCTGAAGATAAAAAGGAACTTCGGAATTTTAAATGGCTCGAAGCTATCAGACCCAAATCAGTTAAAGATATCTGGACTGAATGGGATAAAATTCAAAGACCTGTAGAAGATTCCATTAAACTTCCTGATGATGAGAAAAAAATAGTACCCCATCTGAATACCCCACAAAAATCAAGTGAAAAAGTCCCCCTGAAATCATCCGGAGATAAACCCAAAAAGAACAACCCTGTAAAAACTCCAATCAGGAAAGAGAATTAAATCTTCATGTTATGATGACAGCAGTTTTTATCATTGGCTATCTGGCTATTGCATTTGAGCATCAGATCAAACTCAATAAAGCATCAAGTGCATTAATTACAGGGGTATTGTGCTGGACCATTTACGTTTTCAGTAGCAGTTCACATGAACAGGCGCATCATGCCCTGCTCGAACACATGGGCGAGATTTCAGGTATTCTGTTTTTTCTTTTAGGTGCCATGACAATTGTGGAATTGATAGATGCTCATGACGGCTTTGACATTATTTCCAGAAGCATCAAGAGTAGAAAAAAAACAAGTATCCTTACCATTATCACCATTATTGCATTTTTTTTATCTGCTGTTCTGGATAACCTGACAACCACTATTGTTCTGATATCACTTACAAATAAACTTATTCATGACAATAAGGATAAACTCATTTTCGCATCAATGACCGTAATAGCAGCTAATGCAGGAGGTGCCTGGTCTCCTATAGGGGATGTAACAACTACCATGTTGTGGATCGGTGGACAAATAACTACCTGGGAAACAATCAAGGATGTATTTTTACCCAGTGTGGTTTCTGTTATCATTCCATTGATAGCCCTCAGATTTGCAGTAAAAGGAGATATCAAGGAACCTGTTTATAATAATCAATCTTCTAAGTCATCCGCAAAGGAAAAAAACCTGGTTTTCACCATAGGTCTGCTATCTCTTCTATTTGTACCTGTATTCAAAACATTAACTGGATTACCACCTTTTATGGGTATGCTTTTTTCACTTGGGGTGATGTGGTTGCTTACTGAAATGATCCACAGCGGAAAGGATATGATCGATAAAGATGCATTATCTGTAAACTTTGCAATCAGAAAGATTGATACGCCAAGTATCTTGTTTTTTCTAGGGATACTGGTAAGTGTAGCAGCTTTGCAAACTTCAGGTATCCTTACGGGTGCCGCGAATAGTTTAAATCAGCTGATTGGCAACCAGAAAATAATTGTAATGGTTTTGGGTGTGTTGTCTGCTGTTATTGACAATGTTCCGCTTGTAGCGGCAACGCAAGGTATGTATTCCCTTACGGAATTCCCCCAAGATCATCCCTTCTGGCTATTCATAGCCTATTGTTCAGGCACTGGAGGTAGCATGCTTATTATTGGATCAGCTGCAGGTGTAGCTGCAATGGGACTAACCAAAATTGAATTCTTCTGGTACCTGAAAAGGATTACCCTCTGGGCATTTCTTGGTTATTTGAGTGGCGCATTAATATTTATTGCAATGAGCTGGAATCAGTGACCTATTGAAGCCAGATAACGCTCAGCATCAATGGCTGCCATGCAACCACTTCCTGCTGCAGTAACAGCTTGTCTGTAGTTTTTATCCTGCACATCTCCGCACGCAAAGACACCTGCTATATTCGTTTTTGATGTGCCAGGTACAGTTTGGATATAACCCGCTTCATCTAAGTTTAGAAAAGACTTGAATATATCAGCGTTGGGATGATGACCAATTGCAACGAAAAATCCTGATACAGGTATCTCCTGCTTTTCGCCTGTCTTATTATTTACTATACGAACACCTGTTACACTCTTTTCACCCAGAATTTCATCCGTATCTGTATTCCAGTATACTTTGATATTAGGTGTGTTCAATACCCTATCTTGCATTACTTTAGATGCACGCATCTGATCACGACGAATGAACATGTGAACAGTAGTACATAATTTACTCAGGTAGTGTGCCTCTTCAGCGGCTGTATCACCTGCACCTACAATAGCCACTTCTTTTCCTCTGAAAAAGAATCCGTCGCATACAGCGCATGCACTTACACCATAACCATTGAGGCGTTCTTCGCTTGGTAAACCAAGCCACTTGGCAGATGCGCCGGTAGCTATTATAACAGTATCAGCATGTATCTCTTTTTCTTCATCAATCCAAACCTTATGCAAGCTACCAGAAAAATCAACTTTTGTAGCAAGTCCAAACCTGATGTCAGCACCCATGCGCTTTGCCTGCTTTTCGAAATCAACCATCATTTCCGGACCTTGAATGCCCTCAGGATAACCAGGATAATTTTCGACTTCAGTAGTGATTGTAAGTTGTCCACCCGGTTGTATCCCTTGATACAAAACAGGTTTCAA
>JBDLTO010000257.1:0-4458 GCA_039805815.1 Bacteroidota bacterium
TTCAATTTTGCCAGGGCCGGATTGAGTAAGGAGACATCACTAGGCAGAAAATGGAAATGGTACCTTGACCTTTACTTACAGGAAGCTATTGGGGATGTTCCGATTAATTTACCAAGAGGGTTTCTGCGCACCAGGCTAGCTTATGAAGGAAAACCATTCAGGAATCTTGTGATGGCTTCAGGATTGGATTTAAGGTACTATACTGCTTATTATGCAGATGATTATTCACCAGTAAACGGCCAGTTTTTTTATCAGAATTTGTTTTACGTACAAAACCGACCAGACGTTACAGCTTACTTTAATTTCAGAATCAGGAGTTTTACTGCTTATGTGAGACTGGAGAATCTCAATACAGCTACACGGGCTTATGGTTTTGGATTTAAAAAGAATAACGTGGTAGCCCCATTTTATCCTAATCCAGGAATGGTATTCAGGCTTGGTATTTTTTGGAATTTTGTCAATTAAACAGGCTTAAATTTGTTAAAATTCCAATTTTGGGGTTATTTGAAATCCATTAGCTGTAACTTTATAATGTGAAAAAGCTATTAACCATATTTCTTTTGTGCGTGCATATTGTTACCCAGGCGGGTACAGTTTTGCAGGTGCATTATTGTATGGGTGATCTTGCTTCTGTTACCATTGGCCAAGATAGCCATGAAGGTTGTTCGTATTGTGGCATGAAAAGTAAATCATGCTGCCACGATGACGTGATTGTTATCAAATCAGATGCTCAGGCATTTGCTTCAACTTCTGTTTCAGAATTTAATCCTCCTGCAGCCTTATTTAAAATCAATTTCGGGTTTCCTTCAAGGTTTCCAGTATTGCAACATGATTTTGAAGTAACACAAGTTTCTGACCCATTTCCGGGTAGTCCTCCCTTGTATTTGAAGTATCGTGTTTTTAGAATTTAATATTAATGTGCATTACAGGCAGTTATTTTCTGCATCATTTATTGTTACATTAAAAATTAATTCATGAAAACTTTTCGATTTTTCATATTCTTTCTTTCATTTTCTCTGGTATCAAATAGTGTATTAGCTCAGCAATCTGAAACCATCAAGGTATGGGGTAATTGTGGCATGTGTAAAAAAGTTATTGAAACAGCAGCACTTAAAGCCGGTGCCACTAAGGCAAACTGGAGTGAAACAACACATGAACTTCAGGTGAACTACAAGGTGAAAAAAACATCGGCTTTCAAGATTCAGGAAGCTATTGCTGCTGCAGGTTATGATACACAGGATTTTACAGCCCCCAATGATGTTTATAGCAAGTTACATGGATGTTGCCAATACGAGCGAAAGGCAGTATCCAGTCCAGCTAAGGATTCCGATAAAATGGCCTGCTGTGACAACGGCACATGTGAAAAGCATGCTGTGAATTGTGCTGACTGTGGTAAGTGCGAAGCGGGAAAATCATGCTGCAAATCTGAAACTTGCCAACCTGGCAAGCAGTGTTGTAAAAAGTAAAATTTTATTGTTCATTCATTGTAGCCGCCGCTTGCGGCGGCTACATAATTGCTTAGCAAAATGAAAAAAATCATTTTAAGCTGTATTTTTCTTTTATCATTAATCATGGGTAAAGGACAATTTACCAGCGCAAGTTTACAGGCAAGCGGACTCACCTGTGCATTGTGTGCGAAATCAATTTTTACGAATCTTACAGCCTTATCATTTGTTAGAAATGTTGATACAGATTTAAATACTTCTACTTTTTTGATTTCATTTAAACCGGGAAATCAAGTTTATCCGGATCAGATAAAAAAGAAAGTTGAAGCCGCAGGTTTCTCTGTGTCAAATCTTGTTTTAACTTTTAATGCAAACGGAGAAACAGCAAGTCAGCAGTCACCTTTAAAAATTGGCGGTACCTATTTTCATTTTATACTGGCTAAAGCCAAAGGACTATCTGGTGAAGTTAAAATGCAAATAATAGACAAAGGTTATGTTGGCATAAAAGAGTATAAAAAACTACTTGCAGGAAATAAACTTGCTTGTTATCAAACTCCTGAAATTGCAGACTGTCAAATTCCTGAGCTTAATAATGCTATTCAATCAGTACATGTTATAATAAAATGAATATAAGTAAAATCTATACTGTTGTGTCCTTGTTTAGCATTTTCTATAATGCTGTTTACGCACAAGAGCTTTATGTACTGAATGATCCGGCATCAAATGTTCCAGCGAAATCTCTTAACCTGAAGTATGCGGGCAAATATGTAAATGAATCATTTAACGGACACAAACACCTAGGCACAAGACAAATGCTTGAAGCGGGAATGGGACTGAATAAATCATTGATGATAAGACCATCTCTGACTTTTTCCAATATGTATAAAGTTTATCCAGACAGGCAATTGAATTTTGAATCAGTTGGCTTATACGCCAAGTGGCGGTGGTTGTCTGTTGATGATATTCACAAGCATTTCAGGGCCGCATTTTATTTAAAAGGAATCTATAGTAAGAATAATCTGCTTTTTGATGAATTAACCGGAGAAGGCGACCAGTCTGCATTTCAGGCAGGATTGATATTTACGCAACTTGTAAATAAACTGGCTGTTTCATCAACTTTTACCTGGCAGGAAGTACTCGATGGTGAGCGTTGGTTGAAATATGGGGGACCAAGAAATTTTGGTTACCGTAGTTTCAACTACGCACTTTCAACAGGATATCTCATATTTCCCCGTAAATACAACAATTACCGGCAAACTAATTTTAATGCATATATTGAAATCTTAGGCAGCCGTGGCCTTGATCGTAAATATCAGTTTCTTGACCTGGCTCCCGCAATTCAGTTGATCATAAACAGCAGCAGCAAGCTAAATCTCGGATATAGGTTTCAGCTGGCTGGAAATGCATTCAGAATGGCTCAAACAGGATTCAATATTTCTTTTGAACAGACTTTTCTAAATGCATTCGTTGATAAAACAAATGATTAAAATCATAAAGTCAATTATATTTTTTGTTGGTGGACTATTTGTCAAAAAGGATTGTTGTAAATAAGCATCAAATCAACATATTTTGTACAAATTGCATCCATGTTACAGGCAATCATCAGGTTTTCGGTCAGAAATAAACTGGTAATCGGACTATTTACTATGGCCTGGATTATCTGGGGAGGTATTCAGCTTGTAAATTTACCTGTTGATGCGTTACCTGATATTACATCTAATCAGGTTCAGGTAATCACAGTATCACCTACGTTGGGTTCACTTGAAGTAGAAAGGTTAATCACTTTTCCCATCGAACAGGCTTCATCGAATATACCGGGGATAAAGGAAATACGATCCATTTCAAGATTTGGATTATCTGTTGTTACCATTGTTTTTGAAGATGGGAGAGATATTTACTGGTGCCGACAACAGGTTACTGAAAGGATGTCAATGGTTAAAGATGACATCCCCAAAGAAGCAGGATCTCCTGAACTGGCGCCTATCACAACAGGTCTTGGTGAAATTTATCAGTATGTTGTGCGTGCGAAGAAAGGGTATGAAAAACAATATGACCTTACAGATCTAAGAACCATCCAAGACTGGATTATAAGGCGTCAATTGATGGGCACGCCAGGTGTTGCTGATGTCAGTAGCTTCGGTGGAAAACTTAAGCAATATGAAGTTGCTTTGGATCCCGCCAAAATGAGGTCAATTGGTATTTCTCTTGATCAGATTTTTACAGCACTGGAAAAAAATAACCAAAATTCAGGTGCCGCATACATAGAAAAAGGTCCGCAACTTTTATTTGTCAGAACTGAAGGCCTTGCCCTAACCATGGAAGAAATTGGGAATATTTATGTTGCCAATTCAGGTTCGGGAACACCTGTTTTCATTAGAGATTTGGCTGATGTACGCATTGGAAGTCCTATTCGCTACGGAGCATTAACCTACAAGGATCAGGGTGAGGTCTCTGGTGCTGTTGTACTGATGCTGAAAGGAGAAAATGCTTCTGACGTAATCAGAGGTATCGAAAAGCGAATGGATCAAATCAAAAAATCGTTGCCTGAAGGTGTGGAGGTTGAAGTTTTTCTCAACCGTACCAAAATGGTAAACAGAACCCTCAATACAGTAAAAACCAACCTGCTTGAAGGTGCGCTTATTGTTTTGCTGATTCTTGTATTTTTCCTGAGTAATCTAAGAGCAGGCCTCATCGTAGCATCAGTCATACCTCTTGCAATGTTGTTTGCCGTAGGGATGATGAATCTTTTTGGTGTATCCGGTAACCTGATGAGTTTGGGGGCACTTGATTTTGGATTGATTGTAGATGGAGCTGTAATTATTGTAGAAGCAGTTCTTCACAGGTTACATTCACAGAAACATGAAGGACTTGTGCTTCGTCCAGCACAAATGGACACTGCTGTTGAACAGTCTGCCGGAAGAATGATGGGAGCAGCTGTATTCGGACAAATCATTATCCTGATTGTTTATATTCCCATTCTGTCTTTGACAGGCATTGAAGGTAAAATGTTTAA
>JBDLTO010000258.1:0-6451 GCA_039805815.1 Bacteroidota bacterium
CAAAGACGGTGCCTGTGTTGTTATAGTTAAGACTGAATGGAACAGTAATATTGTAGATGAACTTGAAGATGGTGCAATCCATAAACTTGAGTCAAATGGCATAAGCAATATCATCAGCTTAACGGTACCCGGCGCTGTTGAAATCCCTTTTGCAATCAGGCAATGCTGGGAAAAACTCAAGTACAAGGATAATAAACCGCAAGCTTTTATTGCATTGGGAACCGTTATCCAGGGAGATACACCTCATTTCGACTATGTCTGTAAAATGGTTTCAGAAGGAATACTTCAGCTAAACCTGACATTACCTGTACCTGTAATTTTCGGCATACTGACGGTAAATACATTAGAGCAGGCGCTCGAAAGGATAGGAGGGAAAAATGGCCATAAAGGTGAAGAGGCTGCGGATGCTGCATTAAAAATGATCAGTTTGGGATATACCATCGATGAACATAATAAGCAGCTCAATTTTCAGTCATGAGAGTTCATTTATTTGTACCCTGTTTTGTTGATCAGCTCTATCCTGAAGCAGCTTTCAATACGGTCAAGGTCCTTGAAAGGGCTGGTTGTATGGTTAAATACAATGTAGAACAAACATGCTGCGGACAACCAGCATTCAATGCTGGTTACTGGGATAACTCACGTAAAGTATGCGATAAGTTTCTGAATGACTTTGCAGATGCGCAATATATCGTAATGCCCAGTGCATCATGTGCCGGCTTCGTCAGAAATTATTATGGTGATATTTATGACAAATCATCCAACCAAAAAGAAATCAAAGCTTTACAAAACAGGGTCTACGAATTGAGTGACTTTTTGGTTAATGTGGTGAAAGTTGATGATTTTGGAGCAAAGTTGAATTGCAAGGCTACTTATCATGATTCCTGTGCAGCACTGAGAGAATATAAATTGAAGCAGGAGCCCAGACAACTGCTGTCAAAAGTAAAGGGGCTAGAGCTTGTAGAACTTGCAGATAATGAGACCTGTTGCGGTTTTGGCGGAACATTTTCTGTAAAATACGAGCCGATCTCTGCTGCCATGGGCGAACAAAAAGCAACGAATATCATCAATACTGGAGCAGATGTTTTGATTTCCACAGACCTCAGCTGTCTTATGCATATCGGGGGAGTAATGGAATTTAATAAGATGCCGGTAAAATCAATGCACCTGGCTGATGTACTTGCCAGTGGATATTGAAATAAATTTATTTTATGGCATATTGGTTAATCAAATCCGAACCATTCAAATATTCTTGGGATCAGTTTGTTGCTGACAAAGTCACATTTTGGGATGGCGTTCGTAATTATGGTGCAAGGAATAACCTTAAAGCCATGAAAAAAGGTGATCTGGCTTTTTTTTACCATTCTAACGAGGGACTTGAAATAGTTGGTATTGCCGAAGTTGAAAAGGAGTTTTACCAAGACCCAACAACAGAAGAAAATGCATGGGTAGTGGTTGATTTCAAACCCTACAAAAAACTCAAAAAAACCGTTACACTTGCGGCAGTAAAGGCCATACCAGCGTTGGCAAACATGGCGCTAATCAGGCTTGGAAGACTATCTGTTCAACCCGTTCTTGAGGAAGAATGGGAGATCATCATGGATATGGCTGGTGAAAGTTAAAAAGTGGATAACTCCTGCACATTGTTTTGATGCATATGCCCCTGAAAATGAGTAAATTTGTTAACTTATTTTAGAATTAACAAAGCTCTCTTTTTTCTCCAATGGAAGAACAAAATTTACCGGAACAAACGCATGATGATAACAGGATTATCCCTGTTAACATAGAAGAACAAATGAAGGCTGCCTACATCGACTATTCGATGAGTGTTATCGTAGGCAGGGCATTGCCTGATGTGAGGGATGGGTTAAAACCCGTTCACAGAAGAATACTTTTTGCGATGAATGAACTCGGGATGGATTTCAACAAACCAACCCGTAAATGTGCCAGGATTGTAGGTGAAGTACTCGGTAAATACCATCCACACGGTGATACAGCTGTTTACGATGCCTTGGTAAGAATGGGGCAGGAGTGGAATACTCGCTATCCAACAATCGACAAACAAGGAAACTTCGGCTCTCCTGACGGTGAAGGTCCGGCTGCCATGCGTTATACAGAAGCCAGACTCCAGCGGATGTCTGGTTTCATGATGGATGACATTGATAAAGAAACAGTAGATTTTCAATTTAATTTTGATGACTCGCTGGAAGAACCAACCGTGCTTCCAACCCGCGTTCCACATCTCCTTATAAACGGAAGCAGTGGTATTGCTGTTGGTATGGCCACGAACATGCTGCCACATAACCTTTCTGAGGTAATTGATGGATGTATTGCTTATGTTGATAACCGGGATATTACCATTGATGAATTGATGCAACATGTCAAAGCCCCGGATTTCCCAGGGGGTGGATTGATTTATGGCATGGAAGGAATCAAAAATGCCATGCATACTGGCCGGGGTAGGGTAGTTTTAAGGGGTAAAGTGAATGTGGATACCAAACCCAACGGCAGGGAACAAATCGTAATCACTGAAGTTCCTTATCAGGTAAGTCGTGACGTGCTAACAGCCCGGATTGGACAGTTGGTTATTGAGAAAATAATTGATGGCATCACACATGTCAACAATGAATCCAATGAAAAAGAAGGAACCAGGATTGTAATTGATGTAAGAAAAGATGCTGTAGCCAACGTTATTGTGAACCAGTTGTACAAGTTCACAGATTTGCAGACTTCTTACGGTATAAATAACGTTGCGCTGGTAAAAGGAAGACCTCGCATCCTGAATCTCAAAGACCTGATTTCATCATTTATTGAATTCAGGCACGAGGTTGTTATCAGAAGAACACAATACCAGTTAAGGGAGGCCGAAAAGAAAGCACACATTCTGCAAGGTTACCTTATTGCTCTGGATAACCTTGACGCTGTAATTCAGCTTATCAGAAATGCTGTTAATCCGGAAAAAGCCAGGGAAGGGTTGATGAGTGAGTTTGGTATGAGTGAGATTCAAGCAAAGGCCGTGCTAGAGCTCAGGTTGCAGAGGCTCACTGGAATGGAGATTGAGAAGATCCGTGAAGAGTATGAAGAAGTGATGAAATGGATTGCATACCTGAAAGATTTGCTTTCTGATGAAGGAAAACGTTATGACGTTATCAAGACCGAACTGGCTGAGGTCAAAGAAAAGTTTGGAGATCAGCGCAGAACGGAAATTACTTACCTGGATAATGAGGTAAGGATAGAAGACCTGATAAAAGAGGAAGATGTTGTGATAACTGTTTCCCACATGGGTTATATCAAGCGGACACCCGCTGATGAATTCAGGGCTCAGAAAAGAGGTGGCAGGGGTTCAATTGGCGGCAAAACCAGACAGGAAGATTATATCGAGCATCTATTCGTTGCATCTACACACCACACCCTGTTATTCTTTACAGAAAAAGGAAGGTGCTATTGGCTAAAAGTATATGAGATCCCAGATGGTGAAAAACAAGGAAAGGGCAGGGCTATCCAAAACCTCATGCAACTTCCGCAAGACGATAAAATCAGGGCAATCATTGATGTAAAAAACCTACAGGATGAGGAGTTTGTCAATAGCCATTACATCATGCTCTGCACCAAACAAGGTATCATTAAAAAAACTGAACTGGCAGATTTTAGTCGCCCAAGGGCAAATGGGGTCAATGCCATCACCATTGTGGAAGGTGATCAATTATTAAATGCCAGAATGACAGACGGACAATCTGAAATCATGCTCGCATTGAAATCCGGTAGGGCAATCAGGTTCCCTGAAGATAAAGTAAGGCCTACAGGCAGGGGAGCCATTGGCGTAACAGGAATTGAAGTAGACGATTCGAAAGATGAAGTAATCGGAATGGTTTGTGTGAATGCAGCGGATAAGTCTAGAACTGTATTGGTTGTTTCAGAGAAAGGCTATGGTAAAAGAACTCCGGTTGATGAATACAGGATTACTAACAGGGGAGGAAAAGGTGTGAAAACCATTAATGTTACAGAAAAAACCGGTAACTTGGTTGGCATACTGGATGTGAGTGAAAAGGAAGATCTGATGATTACCTGTGTCTCCGGCATTACAATCAGGATGTCTATTGCACAGATTTCAGAATTGGGTAGAAACACACAGGGTGTAAAACTCATCAAAATTGACAATGATGATGAAATAGCAGCAATTACCAATCTAGATGAAGACAAGGAAATTCAGGCTGAAGAAAATCCTGAATTACCGCAATCAGACACCTCTTTACCAGAAACAGACACAACAGAAACAGATACAACTGAAACAAACAATCCCTAATTTTCGATCTTTAAAAACTATAAAATGAAAAAGGTAATTTTAACCTGTTTAACCCTTTCAATCGTAACGATTTCATTGGCACAAAACCTAACAAAGGTTAAAGATGCCATGACAGCCAAAAAATATAATGAAGCAAATACAATGCTTGAGGAATTCATGAAAAACCCCAAGTATCAAAAAAATGCAGAGTTATACTACCTGAAAGGAAAAATATTCAGTGAAATTGCGGCTGATTCTGTTATTGAAAAATCTTTTGCCAACGCTGCTTCAACATCATTAATCAGCTTTAAAAAGGCTGCCGAAATGGATTCAAGCAAGTTTATCACCTACAATACTTTGGATGGTTCAGCTCCGTTATTCAGCCTTTATGCAACACCGTATAATAAAGCGCTTAAACTGTTTGATGCTAAAAATTATGAAAAAGCATTGCCAACATTTGAACAGGCAAACGAAGCAGGCAAGTTTATATATGATGCGAGATTAGGCCTCAGCGAATTGGATACAAACCTAACCTTGTATACAGGTTTTTCAGCTTTATTGAGTGACAAAGAAGATATTGCAGCAAAATATTTCACCATTCTTGCCAAGAATAACGTAGGGTCTACAGGTTTTGATGATGTTTACAAAAACCTGATGAATTATCACTTCAATAAGAATAATATTGCTGAATTTGAGCGTGTAAGGGCTCAGGGGGCAAAGTTATATCCCAAAGAAGAGTACTTCACTTATGATGAAATCATTTTTATCAATGATATAAAAAATGAAGATGAAAAGTTGAAGCGCATCGAAGCAAAGGTGAATGCCGATCCAAAGAATATGGATGCTATCTCCATCTATACTGAAATATTATTTGGAAAACTGCTGTATGCAGATTCACTATATCCTACAGATGCAGAGTATGCTGCCGCAGAAGCTAAAGTTGTAAAACTTTATGAAATGATGGCTGCACTTGCTCCTGAAGATGGCCTAATTCCTTTTAACACGGGGTTAATTTACATCAATAGGGGTTTCAAAATGAACAGCAAGATTTCTGATGTTAATGACAAAATCAGGAAATTCAATGATGCACAAAAGCCTGATAAAGCTGGTAAAATTCCCCCACCGCCTAAAGAATTGACTGGACAAAGAGAAGAATTGAGGGGCAAACAAATAGCAGCATTTGATCAGGGTTTACCTTATTTGTTGAAAGCACAACCTATACTTGAAAAGAAAATAGGAGGTGGTAGAATGGAGCTTCAGAATTATAAAAAATTAATTGATATTCTGATTGAAGTATACAGTTCAAAGCGTCAGGCCTCTAAAGTTGCAGCAGATAAAGCAAAACTTGAAGCTGAAGAAGCAAAGTGGAATAAAGAATACGACAGGATAAACAGCTTAAAATAATTTAATGTCACTTCTGTTAGGTAGAAACCAATTTGGAAGTCTTGATAATACTGGTAATGTATTAACCAGAAATGAGGCAATTGCTTTACTTAACGAGTGGGTTTTAAACAACAAATTAAAATTACACATGTCCCAGGTAGCCGGATTGATGGCTGCCTGGGCACGTGAAAAATTGAACCTGTCTGAAGATCAATGTTGGAAATGGGAAATGGCAGGATTACTGCATGATGCCGACTGGGATCAGTGGCCTGATCAGCACTGTAAAAAAATTATTGAATATCTCGAAAGCCTGCAGATAGATCCAGAGATTATACGCGCAATAGCTTCACACGGACCCGTTCACTTTGGTGTGGAACCTGAAACCGACATGGATAAAATGCTTTATGCATTTGATGAACTCTCCGGACTGATTCATGCGTATTCATTGATGAGACCCGAAGGGTATACCGGTATGGAGTTGAAGGGTGTGAAGAAAAGACTGAAGGAAAAAACTTTCGCTGCAAATGTGAGCAGGGATGATATCCAGGATGCATGCCAGCGTGCTAGCATTGAACTGGATTTACTTATCACCTTTATCCTGAAACATCAAAACAATTTTCAGTTACCTGAATAGTTTTTAATTTATTTTTTTGTTGCCTTTCCAATCACCAATACAGCAGGAACAGGTCTTTGTCCGCCTGCATCAGATGGCTTAATTGTTTCCTTGCCATTAACGAGCAAAGTACTGCTGCCTCCACCGTCAAGGTTCATGGCTTTCACACAATTTAA
>JBDLTO010000259.1:0-2617 GCA_039805815.1 Bacteroidota bacterium
TTGTGCTTATAATAATAGACGTTGGCAGTACGTAAAACGACCGTGATTCTCTAACTGCATACGTTGAAAGGCATGAAGATAAGATCGTTTACATACGGCATGCAAATCAGGGTCAAGCGGCATCAATTAATCGTGGTGTTTTAAACAGCACAGGTGAATTTATCACAATAATTGACAGTGATGACGAATACAAACCTTCTCATTTGAATGCATGTCTCCGGGAAATAAAACAATTCGATCTCATGTGTTCAACTTCAGAAACCATCGTGGATAGTATTGAAGATTACTACGTGCCAGATAAAAATGATTTGGAAAAAAATATTCATCTGGATGATGTTATTCTTTTTGGTACCCTATTCGGCAGTAGAAAAGTTTTTTTGACTATTCCCTTCCAGGGTGGTTTCGCTGCTGACTCTGCCTTTTATGAAAAAGCGAGTGCTCAGTTTCAAGTAAAAAAAGCTAATCTGAGAACATATATCTATTACAGGAATAATGCCAATAGCATTTGTTCTATTTTAAAAAAACAAAAGACATTGGCCAATGGGGTTCACGATTTCTCCTATTCCTGCAAATGATTGTCTTTTGATGGCTTGTCACATCACCGGGGTATATGATGTGAATCGAAACACGGTTCTTGAAAACGATGATTATGAATTGGTGCGCAGTTGGGCTGAATCAGTGGCAGCAGTCAATTTGAAAGGAATCATTTTTCACAATAGTTTTACCAAAGAGACTAGTGACAAGTATGAAAACGAGCATATTTCATTCCAGGAAATTAAATATGACAATCGTTTCAATCCTAATGTATATCGCTATTTTATTTACAGGGATTTTTTACAGAAAGCCGGTCACCTGATCAAAAATATTTTTGTTACCGATATATCAGATGTTGTTATACTCAATAACCCAATTACTGATCCCTACTTTGTAGACAATCAGAATACTATTTTTTGTGGAGACGAGCCTAAATCAATGGATGATGAGTGGATGCTTGCACACTGTTTGAGTCTCCGCAATCAAATACCTGATTTTGCAGCATTTGAGCAGCAATTTGCAAAAGCACCGCTGTTGAATTGTGGTATAATTGGGGGAAGTACTCCTTTGCTTTTCGATTTTATCCAAAAATTATGTCAGATACACGAAGCATTCAATCTGAATAATCAAACGGCATATACTGGAGATATGGGGGCATTTAATTATTTGGCAAGAACACAATTCAGTCACCAAATAAAGCATGGTGCTCCGGTTAATACCATATTCAAATTGCATGAGGTTGCACGCACTGATTGTTGGTTCAGACATAAATAAGGCAGATGTAGTCCAGCCTGAATTACGCAAGCGGCTTTAGTGGTTACCACTATCGGTAGGGCTTTTATCTTGTAATTTGTATTTGTACAAATATTAAAATTTATAAATTGTCAAACTCATTTGCCTTTTATCTTCAGACCATGTCTAACCGCATCCGTCAATTGGTTTTCCTGATTCTTTTCCTGTCATTCTTTTCCACTTCAAACGCACAAGGTGTTGTGTTTGTCCGGAAAAACAAATCTTTCCAACTCCCCAATCCACACCTGATATTCCATCCAATTGGAGTTGTTGCAGGTAAGGATACCTTGCTATATACTGATGATCCTTCGCGGGCCTGGACGATCACCTTGGCAGATGCCCACTTTCTCCGGGTTTCCAGACCCATCCGCTGGCGGGATACGTTGGTGAATCGACGGATCAGCAGATACCCTGACAACTATCAGTATTGGAAAGATGAACGGATCAATGGTGAAAAAATGATCAGGCTGATTACAATGGATTCATCGGAAACCAAAGTTTTCCCATGGACGGAAATCACCGCCATTCATTACCCTACATACTCAGGCAATTTCAACGGTTGCATGGGCTGTCTGCTCATTCCCGGCTTCAACATCGGGTTCATCATCTGGGCACATAACCGTTGGAAACCCAAGTGGGTGAGGATGAATGAATTGAGCATGTCTCTGGATTAAAAGTCATTGCTTGTAAACAGCCAGACCCTGTTTAAATTTTAAATCCTGTTGCCAACATCTTGTTTGAACCATTAAAATCGATTTATTTTTGCCACTTAAATTTATATCATGTCTGTATCGGATCGTTTGAAAGCACTGAGAGAAGAAAAAGCGGCTGATAATTTAAGCGCTGCTGAATTATTTTTAGCTGAAAATGCTACCAAGGAAGGCGTTGTTGTATTGCCCAGCGGATTGCAATACAAAATTCTGGTGGAAGGCCAAGGAGAAAAACCAGCATTGCACAATTTTGTTACCTGTCATTATCATGGCACGTTGATCACTGGCGAAGTTTTCGATAGTTCCGTTAAAAGGGGGCAGCCTGCTTCATTCCCCGTTAATGGGGTTATCAAAGGTTGGATTGAGGCCTTGCAATTGATGCCCATTGGAAGCAAGTGGCGACTATTCCTGCATCCCAATCTGGCTTATGGGGATAGGCAAGTCAGTGCCGTGATTGGTCCCAATTGTGCATTGGTTTTTGACGTTGAATTGATTTCATTTAGGTAGTAAAAGGTGTTGAATAATTTGAGACAATTTATTTAAGTACAGCCATTCATTTTTTATCCAATTTGGAGTGTTGT
>JBDLTO010000260.1:0-3459 GCA_039805815.1 Bacteroidota bacterium
ATTATTCTGATTAAGGATGGGAACCTCCTTTCTGATTGTTTCTACCAGCAACTCCATAAGTCCGGTCACTTCCTGCTGAGGCCTATCCCAGTTTTCTGTAGAAAATGCATAGAGTGTAAGGTATCGTACTCCGAGCTCTGCACATCCTTCCACTATATCGCGCACACTCTGAACCCCATGAAAATGTCCAAAGAGGCGATCTTGACCTTGCTCTTGGGCCCACCGTCCATTGCCATCCATGATGATAGCAATATGCTGCGGTATTCTGTTATTGTCAATTTGCGGTTTTAATGACATGGGTGCAAAGGTACGTTAATTGGGATTTGGACACCTATAAGAACTGAATGCAATAGTTATGGCAAGTTCAGCAAATATAAAACGATCTTTTTGCTCACTAAATCCTCTTTGAAGGCCTGCCCTGCCTATTGGCAATCCGAACTCGTAAGACCTATCTTGCAAAAAGGCTGCTGGAGAATTAGGTGGGAGATTGGCAAATGCTGCCGGACCAGCATAAACTGTACTTACATCATCCAGATAATCTGTTGTAGTGAAGCGGTGGGATATTTCGAAAGCAACATTAACATTGCCTGAAATATTATATTTGATACCCATCCCAAGTGGAAATGAAAAGGCCTGATTGCTGTATGGCTTATTTCCGGTAAGATTCTGACCCTCTGTTCCAAGTGGTCTTAAATAGTATTTCTGGTCGAGCCAATAAGCATAGGGATCATAATTGAATGTTCCTACACCCAGTGTTACATAGGGGGTAAAATAGTAATATTTGCTTCCTGGGATAAACTTAAAAAAATTGAAATCTCCCTGAACTGCCAACTCCCAGATATCAGAATTAAAGCTCAGGTTCCGGTTTTTCTGATATTCAATTTTACTATATGCGTCAGAATAACCAAGCTGGGCATAGTGGGCTCCAACCCGAAGGGCCACATAATTACCAAATTGTTTTCTGAAAAAAACACCTAAAGCTGGTTTTGGCTTGTCAAAAGCGGTTCTGTTGTTGAGGTCTCCAAAATAATGAGCTGCACCAACAGTGATTCCTATCTCTCCTTCCTGTACAATTGCTTCTGGCTGCGCATAAGCAAATGTAGCTGATAGCGTGAGCACTGATAAAAAGGTTAACAACTTACTCATCGGATGTAAAAATATAATCTTAACGGTTTCTGGTATCAAAACCCCATGTTAATTTCTCCCGCAATGTTCTGAGGAAATTATTTTCATTGAGCCTTAAAAGGTGAAAATTAAAGTTTTCTTTGCGTATAGCCAACTCCACATCTTTCCGTACCACCTCTTTGCGAGAATCCATGGTACAAATGAAATCATCCATCCTTCCCTCTACCTCAAAAGAAATCACGTTGTGGTTTGGTACCACAATGGGCCTGATATTGAGGTTGTGTGGCGCAATGGGCGTAATTACAAAATTGGCGCTATCGGGAAATACAACCAGTCCATTGCAACTGAGTGAATATCCGGTAGAACCCGTTGGAGTAGAAACAATCAATCCGTCTGACCAGAATGTATTCAAAAATTCTCCATTCAGGTAAGTATGAATCTTGATCATGGGAGAAAACTCCCGTTTATGGATTGTAAACTCATTCAGGGCAAATGGCGTATCTCCAAACAGGGGTATACTCGCATCAAGGTGCAGCAAATCGCGCTGGTCTAATACAAACGTTCTTAGCTGCAAGGCTTCAACGGCTTCAGCGATATTATTTTTACCTAAGCTGGCAAGGAAACCAAGCCTCCCATAATTAATACCTAAAACCGGGATTTTCTTATCCTTAACCAGGCAAACAGTGTCCAATAAAGTACCATCACCTCCCAGAGATATAAGGGCATCAAAGCTGGCATCCAAATCTTTTTCATCATGAAAAGAATCCGGATTTGAACTGTTATTTTTATCATTCTGTGAAATTGAAGCAAAATGCCCTGCAAGTTCACTGAAAACAACAGGTTTTATTCCTGATGCAGTTAATGCGTTACACAGGCTATCCACATCTTGTGGCTCAAGTGTTTGCCCTCCTCTGCTGTAAATAGCAACCTTCATGCAACTAAGTTAGGTTTTAATTTTTCAAATCAGACTTATGTACAAATACCCCGCTCTCCCGAAACTGATTGAAACTGTACTCAAAACGCAAGACCACATCGTAAATACTGATTACATCCAATCCTATTCCACCCGTATATAGAAAAGTGTTATTCAAAGTATTACCTGCTTGCATACGTTTATTATATACGTATCCAACATCACCATAACCCTTCAAGTAAAACCTGAAAGGTATACTGGCGTATGTTTTTGATTTTAATCCGGTCTTTACCCTGTATTTGAAAATTTCTTTCCCCAGGGTATTTCTGATGAATCCACCTGCTACACCATCAACCACATAATATTCCAATCCGCGGAGGTAAGAATCATTGTAGCCAAGCATGATTTGATTGAAAAATGGCTGATCAAAGGGTAGCCTGATATGCATTTCTGCAGCTGTACTGAAATAAAACTTTCGGGGCATTTCAAAATAGCGTGCTGCCTTTACCTGCAATTGTGTGAGGTTGACAGCAGTAGTTACACCTCTGCGCATCAATTCCAGCTCAAAAGATATACCTTTTGTTGGATAAGGAAAGTAATTCAGGTTAAAATACTGGTAAGTGTACTTCAATTCGGGATAAACAACTTTTGTTTTTCCCGATCCCAGATAGTTTAGATTCATGGCTGCAACAGTATCTGCCACTGTTTCAGCTTGCATGCCGAGTTTCACATAGTGTCGCTCAATTGATCCTTTGCGGTAAGAAAAAACTCCACCAACATAAACCTGTTTTCGGATAAAATTCAAATCATCTTTAAAGAACTGTTGTCTATTTCCTGATGTGCCAAAGTTGATTTCCCTGTTCCGGGAATATGACACATCCAACCCCCAACCTCGCCTGAGTGAGTTGTCTGAAAACGGATTATAATAATTCATTGCCAGGCGCTGGGTATAGCCGTTGATGATCCAGGCGTTGAGCTTATCGTTTCTACCCGTAATATTCTTGCCATGAAATTTAAGTCCGTAATTCACGCGTTCCGGATCCAAACCATAATCGTTTACCCATACATTCCAGTTGCGGTCTGCCGGCTTTAAATATGGGAAAATCAAATAGTACCAACGCTCCCTTACATCCACGATTATATCGAGTGAATCATTATTCCAGTTAGAAAAGCACACATTAACGTCTACAAAAAGGGTTGTATTGATAAGGTTTTGCCTGCTGGTTTCCAAACCTGTTAAAATATCCTGCATGGAATAGGAAAAACCCTGCCTGCATGCAAGCTCACGGATGATGATGTAAGGCTTTGTTTGCTTAATTCCGTTAATGGCGATATTTCTGATAGTAACTTGTGCCAGTTTCAAAACATCCTGACTTCCCGCAGGCGGCCCGAATTCCTGGGCCTCCAGGGGGAGCTGAAAA
>JBDLTO010000261.1:0-7095 GCA_039805815.1 Bacteroidota bacterium
TCTCCCCATGATCCTGCAACAGTTTATGTAGCGGCGAATAAGTACAAACTGAACGACTTTACGCCGTTTGCTTACAAGTCAAATGACTATGGTAAAACCTGGACAAAAATCGTAAATGGTATTCCCTATGGTGCGTGCATGCGGGTAGTTAGGGAAGATGAGGTTAGAAAAGGATTGCTTTTTGCAGGAACTGAAACGGGGTTGTATGTATCATTTGATGGGGGTGCCAGCTGGAAGAACTTCCAGCGTAACCTGCCAGTGACACCAATTACGGATCTCAAAATCCACCGCGATAACCTCATCGCAGCTACACAAGGTCGCTCTTTTTGGGTACTTGATGAACTCCAGGCACTCCGCGCTTTTAATCCTGCTGAAAAGGATAAAGTTAGCCTCTTTAATATTCCTGTAACCTACCGTGTATCTGGATATAGCATATTCGACAGCAATGGTGAGGAGACAGACCGGTTTCCTAACACTACTGGATCTAATCCCGCAACAGGTGCAGTCATGTATTATCACCTCCCGGATAATGCAGATTCTATCAAGAAACTGACCATCAGCATCAAAGATGCTAAGGGCCAGGTAGTCAGGACTTTCTCCAATACCGCTCCCAAAGTTTATTCCAATAATGGCTTGCGCAATGAACCTGTGCTGTCTGTTAAAAAGGGACTTAACCGTTTTGTATGGAATATGAGGAGACAGAGCATGCCTACCATTGATGAAGTCTATATTGAGGGAAGTTACGCGGGTGGTCGTATGGTGCCTGGAACCTATACTGTGGAGTTGAATGTGGATGGTTCGATCCATTCAGCCCCGCTGGTAATCAAAGCCGATCCGCGGATTGATACAGATGCTGCGGCCTACGCTGCACAGGATGACCTCCTGAAAAAACTGGAGGCCGATGTTACGGATATCCATGTTGCAGTAACCCGTATGCGCAAGCTTGCGTCTCAGGTCAGAACCCTCAACGGTATTCTTGAATCAGATGAGGCCAAGGCGGAACTGGTTAAATCCGGAAAAGCTTTGCTTGAAAAAATAAAAGTCTGGGAAGAGAAGCTGATTCAGCCTAAAAGTCAGTCTTACGATGATGTGATCAATTTCGTCAATAAACTCAGTGCCAACATCATCTTTGTGCATGGTGAAGTGAACGGCACTGTTCCTTATGTTACAGCCGGACAAAAAGCAAGATATGCTGAGTTGCATCAGCAGTGGTTGGTATTGAAAACCGATATGGATAACCTCTTATCCACTGACATTGCTGCTTTCAATGCCTTGTGTCGCAAATTTGATGTAAGCAATATTTTACTGCCAGAATAACCTTTATCATTGGTTTGTAATATGGCGGCCCCGGTTCCGGGGCCGCCATATTTTTTGGTAGATCCGCTATAAATCAGTATATTATTGTTCTATTTATTGCCACATGAAAAGATTATGTTTATCCCTTATTCTGACAACTATTGTATTTACACAACAGGCTCATAAGCCGGCTCCTCCTAAAATGCCAAATATTGTCCTGATTTTTATGGATGACATGGGATTTGGTGATATCGGTGTAAACGGAGCCCTGGATTACCGAACGCCTAATCTTGATAAACTGGCTGCGGAAGGCATGCGGTTTACAAACTTCCTATCTGCCCAAGCAGTTTGTAGTGCCTCCCGCGCTGCCCTGCTCACAGGTTGTTACCCTAACCGGTTGGGTATCAGCGGCGCCTTATTCCCGGGGGCAAGAGTGGGTTTGGCTCCTGATGAAACCACGATTGCAGACATGCTGAAACAAAAGGCCTATACAACAGGGATCTTCGGGAAATGGCATTTGGGTGATGCCCAACAATTTCTTCCGCTTCAACAGGGTTTTGATGAGTACCTGGGTATCCCTTATTCCAATGATATGTGGCCCTTAGATTATGATGGGAATCCTGCTCAAAAAGGAAGCAACAAAACCCAGTTCCCACCACTCCCATTGATACAACAGAACACACCTGTTGATACGATAAATACCCTGGACGACCAAGGGATGCTGACAGGCAGGATAACAGATGCGGCAATAAGCTTCATCAAGCGAAACAAGAAAAAACCATTCTTCGCGTATATCCCTCACCCTATGCCACATGTGCCTATCTATGCGTCCCCGGCATTCAGGGGCAAAAGCAAACAGGGACTATACGGAGATGTAATCCAGGAAGTAGATTACCATGTTGGTCGCATCATGCAAACCCTGCAGGAAGAGGGGCTTGATAAAAACACGCTGGTGATCTTCACAAGTGATAATGGCCCCTGGTTTAATTTTGGCAATCATGCCGGATCAACAGGCGGTTTCCGCGAAGGCAAGGGTACTTCATTTGAGGGCGGGCAACGTGTGCCTTGCATCATGCGTTGGAAAGGTACAGTACCTGCCGGTGTTGTAGCTAACCAGCTGGCATCAACCATAGATATATTGCCTTCACTGGCCGCATTTTCCGGAGCTTCACTACCTGAGAAAAAAATTGATGGGGTAGACCTGAGTGAAGTACTCCGTGGTAACATGGATGCCAGTCCGCGTAACGAATTTCTTTACTATTACCGCAGGAATGCCCTGGAGGCTGTGCGCAAGGGTAACTGGAAGCTTGTTTTTCAACACCCTTCCCGGTCTTATCTGGGTAAAAAACCCGGCTTTGACGGATTCCCAGGCCCTGCTCCTGAAAACACCCTTATGTACGAATCCCTCTATGACCTGCGCAGGGATCCTGCAGAACAGTATGATGTAAAAGCTTACTATCCTGAAATCATGCGGGAGCTGCGGCTGCTTGCAGAGGAGGCCCGCAAAGATCTGGGAGACGACCTCCAAAAAAGAACAGGCGCCAATGTAAGGCCCGCAGGTTCACTTTAAGTCAAGTCCTGTTTACGCTCTTCAGACATCCAGTCCGGCCAGCGAAAGACTCATTTTCTTCAATTCACTCACTTCGCTGTTTTCAACAATGTTGTCGGGCATGAGGATAAGGGAATTGTTGTTGGTCTTCCACCAGTCTTTATGAATGAGCGATTGGTAGGGGATAGTACCAATCAGGTAGCTGCGTTCATTTCCCGAGTGCCATTCTTCAATGGACGTAAATTCTTCTTTGGGAACATTGGAGAGGCTTTCAAAACTGATGAATACCCGTAGATTATAGCTATCAGACAATTCAGCAGGTTGTTGCTGATTGCGCTTTTTGTATTCATAACGGTATCCATAACGCAAAGCCGCAATATCACTCAGTACGGCAGATGCTGTTGGGAAGCTGCCTGCACCCTTGCCATAAAAAAATTGTTTATCAGCAAAACCTGTTTCAATCACAACGCCATTGTATTCGTTTTTGACGAAATAGAGCTGATCGGCCTGGTCAACAAACTGAGGTAGCAAAAATGAAGCCACCTTGCCGTTCTGGAGTTTTTTGGCCTGTGCTACCAATTTAATGGACTGGTTCCGTGATTGTGCAACTTCAGCATCAATCGGAGTGATTTGTGTGATGCCGTTGAACAGCATATCCTGGATGGTGGTATCGATGCCGTAGCTGTGCGTGAGTAGTAAAACCCATTTATTCGCTGCATCAAATCCTTCGATATCGAGCGTTGGATCTGATTCTGCAAAACCGAGCTGCTGGGCGAGTAGCAAGGCTTCCTTGAAGTTTAAATCTTCCTCAAACATTTTGGTGAGGATGAAATTGGTGGAGCCATTGACAATCGCTTTGATGGAATGCAAGAGGTCGTTATCGTAGTATTCCTCGAGATTTCTGATTACAGGTATCGATGCACAGGCCGAAGCTTCATAGAGCAGTGATTTCCCTGTTTTCTGCTGCAAGTCAATCAGCTCAGGTAGGTGTTCTGACAGCATTTTTTTACTGGCACTCACCACGTCTTTACCATTGTTCAACGCGGTTGTTACTATTTCATAGCCAACTAAACTGTCATTGATCACTTCCACTATCACATTGATCTCCGGATCGTAAAGCAGGTCGTCTGGATTGGAAGTGAAGAGCTCTGCCGGTGCATTTCTTTTTTTATGGGTATTCTTGATGCATACTTTTTTGATGGATGCTTTTAAAGAGGGTGTCTGTTTGAGTACTTTATACAATCCTTCCCCAACTACGCCAAATCCGAACATCCCAATTACCAGTGTCTTTTCTGATCCCATTTGTATGTTTTTTTGTTGTTTATCTTGATAAAAAAGGTATTAGCAATGCATTCAATTTTTCATCTTCCAGCAGGAAGCCATCATGTCCGTAAAAAGAATCAATGACTGCCAGTTGTGCCCCGGGAATGTGCTTGGCGAGAAACTCCTGCTCGCAAACAGGATAAAGCAGGTCTGATGAAATACCAATAACCAGGCATTTTGAAACGATCCGTTCAAGCATTTCTTCAGCTTCAAACACCCCCCTTCCAAGGTGATGGCTATCCATGCTCTTGGTTAACATGTAATAACTCAGCGCATTGAACCTCTTGGCCAGCTTTTCACCCTGGTATTTCTGATAAGACTCACTCCTCGTATTTTCCAGTGCCTTATCTGCGTCATGCTGGGTTTTACCATAGATTTCATAGTGTCTGTAGCTGATCAGTGCTACAGACCGGGCTACTTTCATACCGGCCATTCCGGCATCGGGATTGCCATCCTGCCAGCTTGGATCTGCTTCAATGGCCATGCGTTGTGAAGCATTGAAGGCCTTACCCCAGGGAGAGTGGAATGCATTGGTTGCTATGGGCACGATGTACCTGAAAAGGTCAGGTTGCCGGGTTGCCCAGGCGATGAGTTGTTGTCCGCCCATAGAGCCGCCAATCCCCAGATAAATACTGCTGATACCCAAGTAATCCCTGAGTTGGTCAAAGGCCAAAGCCATATCCAGCGGGGTAAAAAACGGAAAGTTCCTGTAAAAGGGAATGCCTGTATCCGGATTTACAGATAAGGGGTTGACACTCCCATAACAGCTTCCGGGCATATTCACACAGATGATGAAATGTTCATCTGCATTAAAAAATTTGCCTTCTCCCACCATACCTGGCCACCAGTCAGCCGGATCACTGTTGGCAGTCATCGCATGAAATATCCAGACTACATTGTCTTTTGCCGGATCAAAGGCCCCAATTGTGGTATAGGCCAAGTTGAAATCGCGGATTGTTTTTCCTGATTCCAGCTTTAAAGATCCCTTGAATGTATAGTTATGCAGTGTTTTGTTCATGTTTTCATCATTTGCTTTCCGGAAAGGGCACAAAAAAACCCATCTTAAGTCAGATGGGTTTTCTCTATGATGATTGAATCATGTTCAGGGAAAATGATCTGACTTATCTGTCTCCGCAATTGCGGAGCTGGAGTTGACACCTTTTTACTTGGAGTAACAGGTTGTCAAGGCTTCATCGGGCCAATCCCTCTGCCTTTCTGGATAAGAAAATTAAAGAACTATTGCAAAGATATCACTTTTTCGTGTTTTTTTAAAAGGGTATCCTGTTTTTAATCATTTTCCGCTAATTATATATGCAGCAACTATTTGATGCAAATGCTGTTTAATTTTACAATAAAGCGGGAATTTAAAACCGGTGAACTATCCGAGGGTGTAAAATATGATGAAAAAAATTGAAGATCAGATAGAAGTGATTGGTGCAAGGGCCCATAACCTCAAGAATATTGATATCTGCATTCCCAAACATAAGCTGGTGGTCATCACAGGAATCAGCGGCAGCGGCAAGTCTTCCCTGGCTTTTGATACCATCTATGCTGAAGGCCACCGCCGATACATGGAGACATTTGGTACCTACGCCCGTCAGTTTATGGGTGAGCTGGAAAGACCAGATGTAGATAAAATAAGCGGACTCTCTCCGGTTATTTCCATTGAGCAGAAAACAACAAACAGAAATCCGCGTTCAACAGTTGGCACAGTCACCGAAGTATTTGATTTTTTACGTCTCTTGTACGCCCGTGCAGGGGATGCCTATTCCCTGCATACTGGGAAAAAGATGGTCAAATTCAGCGATGAAGAAATTGTGGCAGACCTCTTCGGTAAACTTGCAGGCAGAAAGATAACGGTACTTTCGCCTCTTGTAAGGGGCAGAAAAGGTCATTACCGGGAGCTTTTTGAAGAAACACGCAAAAAGGGGTTTGTGAAGGTGCGGGTGGATGGTGAACTCAAAGACCTGGTTCCCAAAATGCAGGTAGACCGCTACAAGGTTCATGATATTGAAGTTGTGGTAGACAGGTTGGTGGTTTCAGAAGAATTGAAAGTAAGGATCGCGCAGAGCATCCAACAGGCGATGCAGATTGGAAAGGGGGTGATTTTCATCCTGGTGCATGACCCTGAAAAACTGGTCCAGTACAGCAAAAAGCTGATGTGTGCTGAAACAGGTTTGTCCTACGAAGAGCCATCTCCAAATACTTTTTCTTTCAATTCGCCCTATGGGGCCTGCCCTGCCTGCAAGGGTATCGGTCAGCAACATGCCATTGATGTGGATGCAATTATGCCGGATCGCACACTTTCAATTGCAGAGGGAGCCATCCTGCCGCTTGGGGAAGCCAGGGATTCGCATTATTTTAAGATGGTTGAAATTTTATCAAAAAAGCACAAATTCAGTCTCAAAACACCTGTAAATGAGCTGCCAGATCGCATCCTTAATCTGGTGCTGTTTGGCAATGAGGAGGGGAAACAGGAAGAGGAAGAACTGGATGAAAACACAGAAGCCTTTGCAGGCATTGCTGCCATGGTTACCCGGTGGTTTACTGATAGCTCCAGTGATTCCGTAAGAGAATGGGCTGAGAAATATATGATGCTTAATCCCTGCAAACGCTGTTTGGGCGCAAGGCTTAAACAGGAGAGTCTCTGGTTTAAAATAGACAAACAAAATATAGCTGAACTATCAGCTATGAATCTTAATCAGCTGCAAGATTGGTTCCATGATATTGAAAAGCGGCTCGACAAAAAACAAAACCAGATAGCAAAAGATATTCTGAAAGAAATCAGGACAAGACTCGGATTTTTACTGGATGTTGGATTGGGTTATCTCTCACTCGCCAGGCCCACACGAACACTTAGTGGGGGAGAGTCTCAACGGATAAGACTGGCTACACAAATCGGTTCTCAACTGCAAGGAATCACTTAT
>JBDLTO010000262.1:0-3110 GCA_039805815.1 Bacteroidota bacterium
CGCAAATACTTGCAGCTGGGCATGGAAGAAAAGATTCCGGTGATGTTTCCCGGCGGACACAATACCATGATCATGAAATCGGAAGGAGGCACTTTCCTCAAGAAGGAACAGACGGATGCCATCGGGCAAAGCTTGTGGAATGCGGGTTTGCCGGTGTTGGACGACCTACACAATGTGAGCTATGGATTCAGTTATCCCAAAGAAAAGCTGACTGATACCAAACTGCAAGAGATTGCAACAGCCCATTACCTCAAGTCTTTTGAATCCCTCCAACCGGGAATAACGATGGTCATCATGCACTGCACTGCGCCAACAGAAGTGTTTGATGATATCTCCGGTTCCGGCATCACCAGAAAAGCAGACCTCCTGGCGATGCAATCACCGGCATTGAAAAAATACCTGGCAGACAAAGGCATCATCCTCACCACCTGGCGGGAAATGATGCAGCGGAGGAAAACCATCCGCTAAAAACCTACTTTTTGCCTTTCTTATACCGGCAATCTTCCGGTTTGGATTTGATGTAATAGGATTTGTAATTCAACGCCTTGGGATCCATGCAGCCTTCCAAATCAAGGATTTCAATGTTCTTGAATTCTACCGGATGGCTTTCGCTTTGCAAGGATATGGTACCGCCTTTCAGCAGTTGTCCGCTCATCCCCCACTTGGCTTCCTGTCCGCTCACATTACCCCCACCAATCTGTGGCTTCTCATAAGCCAACACCTCCATGCCATTGGCATAATGCCTGATGGCTGAATCGCCCAGCACCAACACTTCCGCCTTCACCCATTGGTCGCCATGGTATGTTTCTGATTTGGAATTGATACAATGCGGTGTAAACAATTTACCATTCATCTCCACGTTGGTTCCGGGCGTACACAGGTTGCAGGTGGTACGCTTATTCTTACCATCACCACCCAACAACTGCACTTCAATGCTCACCGGAAAATCCTGGTCGCGGCCCATACTCTCCGGTGTTTGTCCGTGCACCATAATACCGCTGTTGCGTGTGGCCCAACCGGGACCGTTCACGGCCTGATCACCCACAAAACGGTATTCCAAACGGATGCGGTAGTAATTGAATTGTTTGTAATAAAACAGGTGTCCGAAACGCTCATCAAATTTATCATACGCATCATAGCGCACTACCAGTTTGCCGTCTTCCACCCTGAAGGTGTTACCGAAATTTTCTCCTGCCGGATGGTTCCTGATCTTGGGTTTCCACTTGCTGAGGTCTTTGCCGTTAAACATGGATTCCCAGGCTTCCTTATCGGCATCTTGTGCTTGGGCGAATTGAAAAAATGCAGTGAAAGTCAGGAACAAAAAGAGTCTGATGGCAGTCATGGCGTTGGTTTAGGGGTTCTATTGGACTTCAATTTAGGAAAAAAGGACGAACTTCAATGCCATGAACAAGATATGGTTGGTATTGGCCTGCATGACAGCAGGGCATCTGTATGCACAGAAAAAAAGTACAGCACCCAAGGCCTATTTCCCCGCAGCAGGACAATGGGAATCCAGGCCGGCAACTGCTTTGGGGATGGACAGCCTGAAGCTCCAGGAGGCGGTGGCATTTGCTGTTGATCACGAAACCAAAATGCCCAAAGACCAGGAGCTGGCGCAGATCTTCAATTTCAGCAAAGAACCCTTCAGTGATGGAGTGGGACCGTTTGCCACGAGAAAGGCCTCGAGCGGACTGGTCATCCGCCACGGTTATATTGTTGCCAGCTGGGGCGATGTGCACCATGCGGAACAGACACACAGTGTAACCAAGAGCTTGCTGTGTACTGTTGTTGGACTCGCAGTCCAGGATAAACGCATTCCCGATATCCACCAACCCGTTGGCCAACTTGTCCAGCTCATCGAACCCTATGAGCCGGAAACTTACCGCAGGCCAGAAGACCTCGGTAAACCCCATTTCATTGAGCCCTTCAGTTCAGCACATAACCGCAAAATCACCTGGGATCACCTGTTGCGGCAGACCAGCGATTGGGAGGGAACACTGTGGAGCAAACCCGATTGGGCAGACAGGCCCAACGACAAACCCCAGGAGTGGCTCAACAGGCCAAGAAACGAACCCGGAACGGTATACAAATACAACGATACCCGCGTCAATGCACTGGCACTAGCTGCCACCGCCGTCTGGCATCGGTCGCTGCCCGAAGTGCTGCGCGAACGGATCATGCAACCCATTGGTGCCAGCAACAGCTGGCATTGGACCGGTTACCGACCCGCCTGGATTGTGTTGGATGGCCGGTTGGTACAATCCGTCAGTGGTGGCGGTCACTTTGGTGGCGGTCTCTTCATCAATGCCATGGATATGGCCAGGTTCGGATTGCTAACGCTACGCAAAGGCAATTGGGATGGAAAACAGCTGATCGACAGCAGTTGGATTGCCTTGTCCAGAACCCCCACACCGGCCAACCCCGGCTATGGCTTCATGAATTTTTTCCTCAATACGGGCAAGAAGTTCCTCCCTTCGGCACCCGAATCGGCCTATGCCCATATTGGCAATGGCACCAACATGATTTATGTGGATGAGGAAAATGAGCTGGTGATTGTAAGCCGGTGGACCGACAACAGCCAATTGGATGAAGTGGTCAGGCGTTTTTTGTCAGCACTGAAACATTGATTGTGTAAATTGCACCCATGTCTTCAAGTTTCCATCCCAGAAAAGAAATAGACTGCCTAAACTGCGGCGCTGAGGTGAAGGGCAGGTATTGTCAGGATTGTGGCCAACCCAATCGCGAACCTGTGTTGAAGATTGGCGACCTGTTGGGGGAATTCGTGCACATGTTCACCCACTTTGACGGGAAGTTCTTTTCCACGGCAAAACTCCTCTTCACCAAACCCGGATTTCTATCAAAAGCCTATCTCGAAGGCAAAAGGTCGAGGTACCTACCTCCGGTACAGCTTTATGTTTTCACCTCTGCCATTTTCTTCTACCTGCTGTATGGATTTTTTATAAAAACACCGGAAGTCCTACCCCAAAAAGATGGTGTGGTTCAAGGACCACCCAAATCTGTGGAGCTTGAATTGATGAGTTCTGTTGAAGACAGCACTTATTTGAGCAAGTTTGAAGATCCTGAGGCATACCAACGCTATCAGGATTCCT
>JBDLTO010000263.1:0-4893 GCA_039805815.1 Bacteroidota bacterium
ACTTTCAGGAAGTATTAAATTTGATGCTCCCCTTCGTAGAAAACTATACCTGAGTAACAGCCTGATGTTATCACTAGCAGGAGGTTCTGTCTTACTGATGTGGCTTTTTAAAAAAAGAACTTTAACAACACTCGGATTATCCTTACCCGTTTGGGACAATTATTTATTGATTCTCATTTTGCTATTTCTTTTCGTTGGCCTTTACCTTACAGACCTGATCATCAGTTCTAGAAAAAATGAAGAATCAACACATGAAGCGGAATGGTATGAAAAGTCATCCTTTTTACCTGAAAAATGGAAAGAAATACCAGCATATATTTTACTGTGTTTCTGTGCTGGCGTTTTTGAAGAAATTATTTACAGAGGTTTTATGGTAAATTATTTTGTTCAGGATAACCCTGGCAACATTTTTCCTTTCACTGCGCTCTTCGCGCCAGCAATCCTTTTCAGTCTTGCACATTTTTACCAGGGCTGGGCGTCTGTTTTTAAGATTTTTTTATTCACTTTGTTACTCAATTTCATTTTCATACAGACGAAAAGTCTATACCCCACGATGGTTATCCACTTTTTAGTGGATCTCATTAGTGGTATGACGGCTCTTTACAGTAAAAGCAATCGTCAGTAAGAATCCTCACATCCAATGGGAGCACCGGGTGGCGGAACTGCATGCAAGGTAGGCTTAGCCTTTTCTGGAGCCTTGAAACGGTCGATAGCCATTTGCCAATGTGCCTTATAGTATGGGTCTGCACCCGTTTTAACCTGCTCTTCAAGCCATTTCCGGAGTTCAGACAAAGAAGCTTGCAAAGCAACCCTGGCAGGAAAAGAAAGCTGCTCATCAATCGAGGAGGCAAGCAGATAGGTCAATACAATATGCTCGGTTTGAACTTGGATGGCTTTCTGCATGGAGCTCCTTCTGGGGGACTTAAAAGTGGCGTCAAGCAATGTGTTCAACATTTGCGTAAGATCATAACCTCCTGCCAATCCCTGTTGGGCAAGTCGGTTCAAGCGTTCTGCATTGAAGAGGAAAGACAAGGGCAGATCGGCTGCTGCTTCAGCAGGGGCAAGCTGATCGAATGCCAAGCCGGTTTTTTTCTTGAACAATTCCCTTGAAAACTCATAGCCTGCCGGTCTCGGCGGAATTTGAGCGGCAATATGATCTGGTAATTTCAAGAATGCCGGATCAATACATTTTATGACAGCCTGCATGGCTTGTTCCTGCACCGCATTGGATAATGGTGCAGTTACCTGTTGGCCATCGCCTTTGAGTGCGTACGTGTAATGCATACCACCAATCAGTTTGACAGCCGCTTCCACCTGATAGCGGTGGTAAAAGTATATGGGAACAAGAACATCTTCCAGGAAAGCCATTGGTGTTCCTTTCCGGATGGTGTTTGCACCAAAAGACATCAAGGCACTGGCACGCACTTTAATCATCTCATCGAGTTCAGCCAAGGGTTCTGTTCCATTGTCCCATAAATGAGCATCGGGATGCAACCCACCCGGGGCACGGGAATCCCTATCACTGATGAATTTCAATCCTTTTGAAGCCGCATCGGTCAGGATCCGGTTCAATTCCTCCGATTCATTTTTCCCGGCAGGGAAATCAGCGTAACCCCAGGTGATAGCGACCTTATCCCAATCTCCTATTTTATGGTCATAGGCATCAGTCAGATCCACTTCACCCTTTTTGTTCAATCTTATCAATGGATGTGGGTAATCCATTACACTCGAACGATTAACTGCACTGGCTGCATAATTGTGCATCAGACCCAGTGTGTGTCCCACTTCGTGAGCCGACAACTGTTCCAGCCTTTCAACAGACATTTGCAACATCGGGTCATTCTGAGTGGATTCCTTTTCAAAAGGGGAAAGCAATCCCTGGGCAATCATGTAATCCTGACGCACACGCAGTGAACCCAAGGATACCTGACCTTTGATGATTTCACCTGTTCGGGGGTCAATAACGCTTGCACCATAACTCCAGCCGCGGGTTGACCGGTGAACCCAATTGATCATATTGTAACGAATATCCATTGGATCACAGCTGTCTGGAAGCATCTTCACTTGAAAAGCATCTTTGTATCCCGCGGCTTCAAAAGCCTGGTTCCACCAAGCAGCACCCTTCAGCAGGGCAGAACGAATGGGCTCCGGAGTGCCGTTATCCAAGTAATAAACTATAGGTTTGACAGCTTCGCTGATTTTGGCCTGAGGGTCTTTCTTCTGCAACCTGTGACGGTTGATGACAAACTGCTCAATGTGGCTGGACACCGGAGAGCTGTAATCATAGAAGGAAGTGTTGTTGAAACTGGAACGCGGATCAAATTTCCTTGGTTTATATTGGTTGTCTGGCAGTTGCACAAATGAATGGTGCATGCGCAGGCTTATGGCTTCCGTTGATGGCGTCACAGCCTGAACATACGGACCAGCAACACCGTCGGTATTGACAAGCGTAATGATGGCTTCGAGTTCGGTATTGAGTGGAAAATTCTTGCAAGACTGAAAATAAATAGCAGAACGGTTACGATCCAAGGTATAATTCCCCTGCTGCATCCTGCGGATCCTGTTGGCAGCCTGCATGGCATCACGGGTCAGAAACTCCGTGGCATCGACTAAGACTGCACCATTTCCTTCCGCTTCAATTGTGAAACCCCATAACGTTGATTTGGCAAAAGCCAGGTCAACAGTTTCACGCTCTTTGGCAGCTGTTGAATTGGCCCTGAAACCATAATTAGGCTCCGTCATCAACAGTTTTTTCCCTACCCTTGTAAATCGGACTATCCTTCCGCCGCCCAGCAAACCCCTGTCGAGACCAATGTCATTGGAGCCCAGACCTTGTGGCAAAGACATCACATAAAGCAACTCTTGGTCCAAGCGGTTTATTTCCAACCAGATTTTACCATTGGCTTCATCACGGTAAATTGGAAAATAACCATCCTGCTTAATCAGACCCTTTGTTTTTTCTATAATGGAAGGCAAGGATTGGGAGAACACATAAAACGGGATACAAATCAAAACGATCAGAAACTTTTTCATATTATTTTATTCCGGGTTGTTTAATAGGACCACTGGTTTTTTTGGCTTCATCAACCATACGTTTGACATCAGCCAACAATTGCTTAGCATCATAGACAATGCCATCCTTGATGGTATATTGTACACCACCTCTGCGCACCACTTCGTTTTGTGCATTCAGGAAAACAGCACCGGTACCATAGAGGTACTGAAGGTTTTCAAGGGGGTTGGCATCCACAACCACCAGATCTGCCAATTTTCCCACTTCAACAGATCCCAAATACTTTTCCATACCCAAAGCTTGCGCCCCATAAAGTGTTGCAGCCCTGATAACTTCAAGCGGATGAAATCCGGCTTCCCTGAGCAATTCCAATTCACGGATATATCCAAAACCGTATGTCTGGTAGATAAAGCCGTTATCTGAACCAGCAGTTACCCTGCCACCTCTGTTTTTGTAGTCATTGATGAAGGCCATCCAAAGTCGGTAGTTTTCCTTCCACTGGATCTCTTGTTCAGTACCCCAGTTGAACCAATATGAACCATGTGATTCACGGTTTGCTTCATAAAACTTCCAGAGAGATGGAAGCGTATAGTCATCATGCCATTCCAACCTACGGGTTTTATGCAGGTCGCGGTTTGCTTCGTAGATGTTGAAAGTGGGATCTAATGTAAAATCAAGCTTGAGTAACCTTTCCATTACATTGTTCCATTTCTCTGAGCCTGGCTTTGCTGCCTGCTTCCAGAGTTTACCAGCCTCTTCAAAACGATGTTGCTCATTGGAATAATTGTAGCCCAATGGATAATCCTGAATGGTGCTATGTTCCAGCAAAGCTTCGGGCAATCCGTACCAATGCTCCATGGAAGTGAGACCGGCTTCAGCTGAATGCAGCACATTCCACCTCGCTACATCCATTTGCGCATGGTGCATGCAGGAACGTAGTCCCAATCGCTTATTTTCACGCAATGCTGCATCCATTATGTTAGGAGCTGCACCGAAAAATTTAATGCCATCGGCACCTTTTTGGGCATTCTCCCTGACCCAGGCTATAGCTTGCTCGGGAGAGTTGATGCCACCTTTCGCGCCTTGCCCGAAAGCCGTATAGGCTAGTAATCTAGGCGCAGTAATTTTGTTATTCAGGCTCTTCTGTTTTTGGTCGAGCACCCAGTCAAGACCATTACCACATGAAGGATCGCGCACGGTGGTTATACCGTGGGCCATCCATAATTTATATACATACTCAGCAGGAGTTCCTTGGGATGTTCCGCCAATATGGCCATGCATGTCTATGAATCCGGGCATGATGTACATACCCGTACAATCGATTTCTTTTCCACCCTCTTTCAGAACGGGCCGGGAAGCGGTTTTGATGGCTAAACCGGGGTATCCCACATTGCGGATAGCAACAATCCGGTTTTGTTCAATGACGATATCTACAGGACCAACAGGCGGTGCACCTGTTCCATTCACAAGAATTGCACCTCGCAGTATCAGTTGCGTCCATGGACCAGAACCTTCCTTTCTTTCAGGAGCCTTTGGAATCTGTGCTGTTGTTTGTAGCACAAACAATAACAACATCCACGATAATATGGTTTTTTGCATCAACATTGATTTGAATGGTCAATTTACAAAAAATGTTCGTTTTCTTTGTATTCCATGAAGATAGAGTTTTGGAGTATTGGTAAGCAACATGACCCTGCGCTGAAAACAGCCATTGACATGTATACAGCCAGACTCGAAAAATATGTATCTGTAAGCTGGCAGATTCTTCCTGTTCCCAAAAATGCTGGTATGCTCAGTGAAATGGATTTGAAGCGACTTGAAGGTAAGATGATAACTGAGTGGTTAGACAAGGATGCAATTCTTGTTGCCCTTGATGAATA
>JBDLTO010000264.1:0-4111 GCA_039805815.1 Bacteroidota bacterium
CCTTGTGCGCCATAACCATTGGTAGAGGGAATAAACATCCTTCCCTTGCTACCCACACGGAATGCAGTAATACCTTCAAGCATACCTTGAATAGCTCCTTCTTGTTTGGAAACAAAGAAGAAAGTATCCAGACCGTGTTTTTGTAATTGTTTTGCTGTATCCATGTTTGAATCAAAGTATTTGCCTTCAAAATTATAACCATTGTATTTGATACCTATGAGCTGACCGGAATCAGCCTTCTTGCCGGTACCTTCCTGATCAATTACAACATAAAGATTGTTATTGATGTTCATGGCATTGATTTTCTTCAAGCTAAGGTATTTTTCAATGGCAGCCATTTCACCAGCTTTGAATTTGTCGATTTCAGCCTTGTATGCTTCAATAGCATAATCGCGTGATGCTTTTCCGTCCTTATTTTTATATACGGCGAGTATCTTCAAAGTTGATTGTAACTTATCTCCTTTCTTCATAAAAGGAGGAACACCAAACTGAGATCCCTTTTGAAGGGTATCAAAATTCTGGAAGCAGACCATGCTGTCTCCAACTTTCAATTTTGTCATCACTTCAGAAAAATCATGGAAACGACCAATGCTGTCTACCTGATCGAATGCAGGAATTGAACCATAGGTGTTTGCAACAAGAGAATCCTTGTATGTGAGTTTGTATTCAAACTTCACAAAATCGCCATGCTCGAGTTTTTCTGTGCCGCTTCCTGCAATGATCTTGTATTCAAGACCGGACTTGGATTTTTCAAAGCCTACATTTTTACAGGCACCCAGCAGGAGGATACCTAAAGTGGCTAATAACAGGTTTGTTTTTTTCATTTTTGGTTTATTGTTAAAGCGTTGAATTCTTTTAATGCCTTTTTGAATTGGTTAACATTCTCTTCAAGTGAGTCAATACTTCTTCCACCTGAAGCATTGTAATGTCCGCCCCCCCTGAAGTATTTCCTGGCAAATGTATTGCAGTCAAATGTTTCTTTACTCCTAAACGACCATTTTCTCTCCTCATCTCTATCAATCAACAAAGCCGCCATTTCAATTCCCTGGATCGAAAGAGGGTAGTTAACCAATCCTTCTGTATCCCCGGTTTTGATATGATAACGTAAAATGTCTGATTTTGGTATGGCAATGATGGCAGTATTGTGTTCATACAAAACTTCCAGCCTATGGGTAAGCACATGTCCAATGAACCTGAGCCTGTTTTCTTGAAAATTATCAAGAATACTGGTATGAATACGGGGATGATCGATGCCAAATCCCATGAGTTCAGCTACCATAAAATGGACACTGGGTGTGGTGGATGAAAACCTGAAAGAACCGGTATCAGACATTACGCCTGCATACAAACAGGTTGCAATATCACGGTCTAATAACTCTTTCTTACCAGACAAAAGGATAAAATCATAGACCATCTCTGCAGTGGAGCTCTTGTGTATGTCACTTATTCCACAATAAAAGGAGGCTGTATCCGGTTCTCGGTGATGGTCTATCAATACTTTTTTGGAGGATAATGAAAATAGTATCGACTCCATGTGGCGGGTCCTGCTGAAATGATTGTGATCCAGGCAGAATATCCAATCCGCTGCAAATAAGTATTCTTTCGCAAGTGTATTATTTGCTTCAAAATCAATTACACTTTCTACGCCAGGCATCCACTTGAGGAAATCGGCCCAATTGGTTGGAGAAATGACGATAACCTGGTACCCCTGTTTATCAAAAAAATGGAAAAGAGCCAATGTTGAGCCCATTGCATCGGGATCGGGCTTTTGATGCATTGTAATTACAATCCGGTCTTCCGGCTTCAATTCTTCAAATACTGTATTGATTTCTTTCATAAAGCGGTGCAAATGTACATTCTTTTTTCTTGGTAACTGCTTTGTCTTGCTTTACCTTTGCGCCCTAAATCAAGCTAAAATGAGCAACAGAACGTTTACAATGATCAAGCCGGATGCTTTTGCAAGTGGTTATACAGGCGCAATCCTGAAACAGATTGAAGGTGCAGGCTTCAAGATTGTAGCTATGAAACTGACCAGACTTTCTGCTGAAAAGGCAGGTGAGTTTTATGCAGTACATGCCGAGAGACCTTTTTACGGTGAATTGGTAGACTTCATGAGCAGCGGTCCAATTGTAGCTGCCATCCTCGAGAAAGACAATGCCGTTGAGGATTTCCGTAAACTGATTGGTGCTACTAATCCGGCTAATGCTGAAGAGGGTACTATCAGGAAAATTTATGCTAAAAGTGTGGGTGAGAATGCAGTTCACGGTAGCGATAGCGATGAGAATGCTGCCATTGAAGGCAACTTCTTTTTTTCTGCTTTTGAGCGAATCTGATATTTCAGGAGTCTGACTCCATCTCACTGATTATATTTTACTCCGGCGTGTAGGTTTGGATTCATAACCCTTCTTATAACGCCGGATTCTTTTTTCCAACCATCCCGTTTTTTCTTTGTTATCAGTTTATGGCATATAATTCTCTTGAATCTTGTTTACTGGATCTTGAAGCCAATGGTAGGCTGATAAGGGTAAAGGAAGAAGTAGATCCATATTTAGAGATGGCTACTGTTCACCACCGGGTATACGAAGCTGGTGGACCGGCTTTACTTTTCGAACGCGTAAAAGGATCCAGGTTTCGGGCTGCCTCCAATATTTTTGGCACGTTGGACAGAAGCAGGTTCATTTTCAGGGACACACTTAAGCATGTGCAGCAGCTGATTGATCTCAAAAACGATCCTATTCAAGCCCTTAAGCATCCCCTCAGTTCAATAGGTACCGCAATGGCTGCCTTGAAGGCACTTCCTTTAAGAAACCCGCTAAGCAAACCAGTACTCTACGAAGAAATTCATATCAGCGATATACCTCAGATTCAACACTGTCCAATGGATGGGGGTGCATTTGTTACATTACCCCAGGTTTATTCTGAGGATCCGGACCAGCCAGGCATCATGAAATCAAACCTGGGCATGTATAGGATTCAATTATCCGGGAACGACTATGTTCAGGATAAGGAAATCGGATTGCATTACCAGTTGCACCGGGGAATAGGGGTTCACCAGACCAAAGCCAATAAAAAGGGACAACCACTGAAGGTCAGCGTATTTGCAGGCGGACCACCCTCCCATTCAGTGTCAGCTGTTATGCCGTTGCCTGAAGGACTCAGTGAGATGACTTTTGCCGGAGCATTGGGTGGCCGAAGGTTCAGGTATTGTTACAGGGATGGATTTGCTGTGAGTACCGATGCAGATTTTGTTATCACCGGAGAAGTTTATCCAGGTGAAAATAAGCCTGAAGGTCCGTTTGGTGACCACCTGGGTTATTACAGCCTAACACATCCTTTTCCATTGATGCGGGTACATAAAGTGTATGCCAGAAAAAATGCAATCTGGCCTTTTACTGTTGTAGGCAGACCGCCTCAGTAAGATACCAGTTTCGGTCAATTAATTCATGAAATTACAGGTTCCGCCATACCCAACGAAATTCCTGGAGTGAAAGAAGTCCATGCGGTTGACGCAGCAGGTGTTCATCCACTGTTGCTGGCAATCGGCAGTGAGCGGTATACACCCTATATGCCAACCAAACAACCTGCAGAACTCCTTACCATAGCCAACCACATCCTCGGGACCGGTCAGCTTAGCCTCGCCAAATACCTGTTTATTACAGCTGATGATGCTGGTAAGCTCCACACGCACGATATACAAAAATACTTTAGTTATCTGCTGGAAAGAATTAAAAATGAGCGTGATATACACTTCCATACACATACTACTATTGATACGCTGGATTATTCTGGCACAGGACTCAATACTGGAAGTAAAGTAGTTTTTGCGGCATACGGTGAGCCCGTCAGGGAGTTGTCTAGAGAACTGCCTGATGCATTGAAAACTTTAAATGGGGTGAAAGATTGCAAGATGATTATGCCAGGTGTGCTGGCACTCCAAAGTGTGCCGTATCAAAATGCAAGTGAAACCGCCAAAGAAGTGGCAGCACTCAACAGTCAGCTGGCTGACCAACTCGATGGTCTTAAAGGCGTTCCCATAATCATCTGGTGTGATGATGCTGGGTTTACTGCCAAGGACCTCCGGAACTTTCTTTGGGTAGCTTTTACCCGAAGT
>JBDLTO010000265.1:0-6799 GCA_039805815.1 Bacteroidota bacterium
TTTTTCGGGATATCCGTTCTTGATTGTTTTGTAGATGTCATTTAAACCACCCCCATGGATCCAGTTGATATCTGTCAGGTTTGGTCCGATTCCACCACCGCCATCTGCAGCATGACAGGCAACACAGGATTGTGTATAGAGTGCTTTTCCTGCAGCTATTCCAGCTTCATCAGACATTGTTATGTTGCTTTCATCTACCAAGTCTTTGGTTTTAGCCATGTAGGCTTCTTCCAACCTTTTTCCTTCAGCCATCTCTGCTGCATATTCCTGTTCAGGATTTTTTCCTGTACCAGAAACATGGAAGCTGAACATGTAAATGAATCCGATTACGATGGTGATGTAAAAACCGTATTTCCACCAAGGTGGTAGCGCATTGTCTAGTTCCTTGATTCCGTCGTAGTCATGATCCAGGAGCACATCAGCTTCTTTTTCAATCGGAACAGCACGCGTCATCCATTTTTTATCTAATTGATTCCACCACTGTTTCAATCCAGAAGGTTGTCCTGCTTTTTCCAAAGCTGCATCAGCTTCTCCCGACAGTTCCCGGAACGATCTGCGGATCATCAAAGAGAGGTAAAGTATAACCAGCAATTCGATGCCTAATACAGCACTGAGGGCATAAAAATCGAGTGCTGGCATCCCCCCAAAATTGGTGTCTTTACCAAGTCCGGTTACAATATAGTTATCCTGTGCATTGGCAACAGTGGAGAGTGCAGAAGTGTAGAGGATGATCATCAGACTTTTCAAGGACATTTCTGATTTTCTTTTCTTCAGTATGGATTTGGAAAGCGTAATCAGTACCTGTGCAAGCAGCCAGATAACGGCCACGAGCACTATGCCTACAATGATGAGTGCATATTCCAGATAGGATGTATTGTTGGCTGTCATGGTTTTGGTTTTGTGGGTTTATTGATCGAGTGGCAATTTTTTCATTTCATCGATGCCAGATTTTTTCATGCGAAAAACATAGATCAGCATCAAGATGAAAAAGGTGATGAATATAAACTGGGCCACAACCGGATAGATGGCGATACCGTCTATCTTTTCAGCGTATTGTTTGATGAATTTGAACATGGTTAGTTTTTAGCTGTTTTGAATTTTTCGATATCTGTTCCCAGTCTTTGCATATATGCAATGAGTGCGATGATTTCCTTGTTTGGCGGCGTTTGTATGCCGTCTTTTTTCAGGTCGTTTGCAATGGATTGTGCCTGAAGCAAGAGGTCTGCATTGGCTTGCTTATCGTAATTCTTTTCATAAGGCACACCAAGGGTTTGCATAGCCCTGATTTTGGCGCTGGTAGTGCTTGTATCAAGTTCCTGGTCGAGCATGAAACTGTATGCAGGCATGATGGATCCGGTAGAAATGGCCTGCGGATCATCCATGTGGTTGTAATGCCAGCTGTTGGATTTTTTATTGTTCCCCACACCTTCACGGGCAAGGTCTGGACCACTTCTTTTGGAACCCCACTGAAAGGGATGATCGTATACAAATTCACCCGCTTTTGAGTAATCGCCATAGCGTGCCGTTTCGGAACGGAATGGTCTGATCATCTGGGAGTGGCAGGTGTAGCACCCTTCCCGAACGTAGATATCACGACCCTGTAATTCCAGTGGCGTATAGGGTTTTACACTGGCGATGGTCGGTACATTTGATTTTACGAGGAAGGTCGGAATCATTTCAATTACGCCGCCTATCAGAATCACGATCAGGGTAAGCACGATGAATGGTACTGGTTTACGTTCTATAGGTCTGTGCCAGTGTTCGCTTCCATGAGATTGATAGTGTGACTCCAGTGCAGGAGCTTCGGCTTCATCATCTACTACACCAGCCGCTTTTTTAACCGTCATCCAAAGGTTGTACATCATCACCAGGGCGCCTGAGAAATACAACAGGCCGCCGAAGGCACGCAGGGCATAGAACGGTTTCAGTTGGGTTACTGTTTCCAGGAAGGGGTATTTCAGGTTACCTGCTTCGGTAAATTCCTTCCACATCAGGCTTTGTTTGAAGCCAGCCCAATACATCGGAACAGCATAGAAAAGGATTCCCAGCGTGGCAATCCAGAAGTGGGCGTTGGCTAGTTTTTTGGAGTGCAGGTCGGTTTTGTATATCCTTGGAACAAGCCAGTAAAGAATGCCGAAGGTGAGCATGCCGTTCCAGCCTAATCCACCCACATGTACGTGTGCGATGATCCAGTCTGTGAAGTGGGCGATGGCATTGACGTTTTTCAGAGAGAGCATCGGACCTTCAAAGGTTGACATGCCATATGCGGTAACGGCTACCACCATAAATTTCAGGATGACATCCTCCCGAACCTTATCCCATGCGCCTCTGAGGGTCAGCAAGCCATTGATCATACCACCCCAACTGGGGAAGATCAGCATGAAGCTGAATACCACACCCAGCGATTGTGCCCAGTTGGGGAGGGCAGTGTACAACAGGTGATGCGGACCGGCCCAGATGTACAGGAAGATCAGTGCCCAGAAATGGATGATGGATAGTCGGTACGAATAAACGGGCCTGTTGGCAGCTTTCGGCATGAAGTAATACATCAGTCCGAGGTAGGGTGTAGTAAGGAAGAAAGCAACAGCATTGTGCCCGTACCACCATTGTACCAGGGCGTCTTGCACCCCAGCGTACCAGGAGTAGCTTTTTAGGAAAGATATGGGCAGTTCGATGGAGTTAACGATATGGAGTACTGCGATGGTCACAAACGTGGCTATATAAAACCAGACGGCAACATAGAGGTGTCTTTCGCGTCTCTTCAGGATGGTCATGAACATGTTCAGTCCGAATACCACCCAGATAATGGTGATGGCGATATCGATGGGCCATTCCAGTTCGGCGTATTCCTTGCCGGTAGACATACCCAGTGGGATCGTGATGGCTGCTGCCACGATGATCAGCTGCCAGCCCCAGAAGTGAATCTTGCTGAGGAGGTCACTCGCCATGCGTGTTTTCAGGAGCCGTTGCAGGGAGTAATAATAGCCAAGGAAGATGCCGTTGCCTACGAAGGCAAAGATGACGGCATTGGTGTGCAGTGGCCTGAGCCTGCCGAAGCTGAGTCCGATCGTTTCCTTGCCTGCAGGAATGCCGCTCAGGTTCCATTCAGGGAATACCATGAGCAAGGCAACCCAGACGCCTACGAGCATGCCTACGATGCTCCAGATAACGGTGGCATAGGCAAAATTTCTGACGATCTTGTTGTCGTAAGAGAACTTTTCAATGTGCATGTTAAGGGTTTTGGTTGTTGGGGTTTGAACTGGATTTTTCGTTGTCGAACAACATCCTGATGGCAGGAGAGGTATTGTCTTCAAATTGTCCTTTTGAAACAGACCAGATGAATGCCAGGAGAAAACCGGTGGCTACGAGAAGACTTGCTGCAATCAGAATGATGATAACGCCCACGAATTTGTTTTGGACAAAAGTAGCGGTGAGCGTCAGTGGGCAGGGTGACCGTTTTCAGTGAAAGACATGATTTTCGTCATGTGCACACTGAGGTAGCTGAGGAGGATGATGCTGATGGTGCTGGCGGGCATCAGGATTGCAGCTATCATGGGAGAAAGGAGTGCCTGGGTGGAGAAAAACATGCCAATGAGGTTATACGCAATAGAGAGGGTGAAGCCTGCTCCCACCAGTTTTTTGGATGCGTATGCAAGCTGCAGCAGCTGATGCAGTTTAGGCAGCTCATCACCGGCAAGGATGCCATCACAGGCAGGTGTAAAGTAGTTTGTATGCTGGGTGACGGCAATGCCTGCATCACTTTGCTGCAGGGCACCAGCATCATTCAATCCGTCTCCTACCATCAGCACTTTATGCCCTTTGTTTTGAAGTTCTTTGATGTATTGCAGCTTTTCTTCCGGTTGTTTGTTGAACGCCATCTGTACTTTTTCTCCGAGCTTTTGCCGGAGCAGGGGCTCCTCCCTATTGTTATCGCCACTCAGGATGTGTACATCAAATCCTTTATGTTGCAGGTGTTTCAGCATAGGAAATATCCCATCCCGATAATCCTGCCTGATCATGCATTTACCCTTGTAGGCATTGTTGATATTGATATGAACCGCCATACCATCATCTGCTGCTTCCGCAATGGTTGTGCAGGCATCACCCACAAATCCGGTTTTCCCCAGGCGCACAGGAATGCCATCAACCAGTCCCTCAATGCCTTTTCCGCTTATTTCCTTAAAAGCAGTTACCAGGAATTCATCCGGGTGATCTGGCCATGCTTTCCATTCAGCCAGTGTTCTGCTCAGCGGGTGGTTGGAGTGTGCAGCCAATGCTTTGATCATCGCTGTTTCAGGGTAGGTAAGCACTTTGCCCACGTAGCGCACTTGGTTGCGATCGCCGGTTGTTAGTGTGCCGGTTTTATCGAATACGAGGGTATCTGCTTCAGACATTCGTTCCAAGACAGTTGCATTTTTCAGGAACAAGCCTTTGCTGCTGAAAACCCTGATCATGTTGCCGAAGGTAAAGGTGGCGGAGAGCAGGAGTGAGCAGGGGCAGGCTACGATGAGTACGGAAGTGATGGCCCTCCAGGTATTGTCTGGATTGTTGAACTGCCAGTAGAACCCCGCAGCAATTGCTATGGAAAAAAGGACAATGCTGAAGTAGTTGCTCCAGGGGTGAATGAAGGAGGTCTCTTTGTTTTTGGTGTTGTGGAAGGCTTCATTGTTCCATAGCCTCGTTAGGTGGCTGGCGGAAACAGGTTTTGAAACGAGTACTTCAATGGCTGTGCCAATCTGTTTTCCGCCGGCAAATATGTTTGCTCCGGTGCTAACGTGGACCGGGTCTTTTTCGCCCGTAACGAAGCTGTAATCGATCCAGGCATCACCCTGGAGCAGGGTGGCATCGGCAGGAATCAGTTCCTGGTTACGAACGAACAGTCGGTCGCCTTCAATCAGTTCGCCGATTGGTTTGTATTGTTGGTGAGTTCCGGTGAGTACCAGTGAGCTCATGGGGAAGTAAGACTGGTAGTCGCGGTTGAAAGCAATGGATTGTTGTGTTCTCTCCTGGAACCACCTACCTATCAGCATGAAGAAAACGATGCCGCTCATGGAGTCGAGGTACCCGGTGCCAGTATGGGTGAAGATTTCATAAAGGCTTCTGGAGAATGTGATGAGGATAGCCAGGGCGATGGGAGCATCTATGTTGAGAAAACGCTGCCGCAGACCTTTCCAGGCTTGAATGAAAAAGGGTGCCGCACCATAAAAGATTACGGGGATAGCGAGCAAAACACTGAGGAAGCTGAAGGCGGTATGCAGCAAGGCTTCGTTGATGCCGTTTTCAGCCAGGTAATCGGGGAAGCTCAGCATCATGATGTTGCTGAAACAGAAGCCAGCCACACCAATTCTGAGGATGGTTGAACGCTTGTTATTCCTGGCGGTTGATGCTTCCTGCTTATTGCCACTGGCCAAGGAGATTTCCGGGGCATAGCCGATGTAGTTGAGCAGGGCAGCCAGTTCACTCAGTTTGATTAGTGAGGGGTCATAGACCAGGGATATTTCTTTTTTATCGAAATCTACGGTAGAGGAGAGGATGCCTTTGTTCATCCTGCCCATGTGTTCGAGCAGCCAGATGCAGCTGGAGCAATGGATGTTGGGCAGTTTCAGTTGCAGGTGCACTTGGGTGGCACTGCTGAAGCTAACCAGTTTGGCGGCTATAGTGGGTTCGTCGAGGTAATCCCATTTGTTGTTGATGAATTTCCCTTTGGCGCTGATGTTGGTTAGGGTGGCCATCATGGCCGGATCACAGGCATTGGTTTCTTGCAGGATGAGGTAGACCTGTTTGCAGCCGGTGCAGCAGAAGGTTAGGGCTTCGTGGTGGATGGTACCCGTGCAGGGTTCTCCGCAGTGGGTGCAATGACCACCCCGTTCCGGACGAACGCTTTGCGTTGTCCGAAACATCCCACCTATCCCTGGAATGGTAGGGGCAGGAACCACCCCGTCTCCGCTGCGCGGAGCCACCCCTCCTATCCCCGACGAAGTCGGGGCAGGAGGGGAATTTAGGGCGGGGACAGGTTTAGAGGGCGTTAGCAAGGTAATTGAGGTAGTTGCATTTCAGGTCAAGGAATCTCCTTTCGGCATTGCGGATGCGCTCCCGCAGGGCGTTCTGGCTGAGCAATGTGTGAATCGGATAGCTGTTGCCCTTGCTTTCGCTGGCGAGGAAATCCTGTTGCTTAGCCAGTTCTGCCTTGATTTCCGTCATGGTATTTTCCTGTTCATGCATTTCATGTTTCAGGACGTTTACACCTTGAGCGATGGCACCATCCAGATTTTTACGGTCTTTCATGATGGCCGACACCATATTTTCCAGGTCAGGGATTTCCTTTTTCTGGCGGGTTATCATGTCGTCCCAGGCATCATTTTCTTTCATGAACAGTTCAAGAATCTTCCCATTCATATGGCTTTGTTTTTAAGGTGTACACAAAGTTCCGAAGGAGGAGTAGATGCTGCACTGATCATTAAAAGGTGAAAATATGATTTAAATCATTTTTTGGTTCAGTGTATACAATGAAGCAAGATTTAAAATATTGGATGCATGATATTACCCAATAATGGGTATTGACAAGATATATATTTCTTATAAATTGTAATGCTGATTTTTGAAAATGTAAAATGTAGGTAATGATCTCAAGAAAGTTATAATTCATTGATGTTGTCGAATATTATATATCAAAGTAACAAATTTAGTAGTCTATAATATGTGATAAGTGAAATCCTTTATTTTATTAACTATTAAATTCTATGTATGACACGATTCATTTTATTTTTGATGTTTATATTCATGTTTTTGGGCTGTAAAA
>JBDLTO010000266.1:0-3323 GCA_039805815.1 Bacteroidota bacterium
GGCTGAAACACTGTGAAAATTTCCTTAACAGCCACTAATTTTTCTGCTACATCACTATCAGCAGATAATGCTAAAGGAAAATTTAACCATTGAAGATATCCGTTATCCGTTTTATGGGTCAGGTAATAGCCTATTCCCATTCTGGTATTGAAATCCAATGAAACACATGACTTTCCAATTCTTAAAAATCCATAACAAAGGTCACTGATAATTTTCCTGTCTCGTGAGCCAGATTTTTTAAACCTTCTGAAATAGTTTTTCAAAAAGACCGCAAAAGGCTCCTGAAAGTGGTAGGAGTCCAAAATTGATGAGGCAGTTTTGTGATATGAATGAAAAAAACCACCCATCATTGTCTTTTGAATTATAGTTCCAGTAAAGTTTTAACAGGATCCTTTCCGAATAATAACAGTTCAGGATTTTCCAAGAGTTCCTTAACCCTTACTAAAAAGCCAACACTTTCCCGTCCGTCAATAATTCTGTGATCATAACTTAATGCGAGATACATCATTGGTCTGGCAACTATCTGACCTTTAACAACCATAGCCCGCTCTTCAATTTTGTGCATCCCCAGAATAGCAGATTGAGGAATGTTAATGATGGGGGTACTCATCAAGGAGCCAAATACGCCACCATTTGTAATCGTGAAAGTCCCACCCTGCATTTCATCTAATGATAATTTGTTGTCTCTCGCCTTTGTTGCAAGTTCAACAACTTTCTTTTCTATTTCAGCCATAGTTAAGCTTTCAGCATTCCTGATTACGGGAACAACCAATCCTTTAGGAGCTGATACTGCTATTGAAATGTCGCAATAATCGTGATAAATGAGTTCATCATTATTTATGTATGCATTTACAGCAGGCCACTCCTGCAATGCAAATGCACAGGCCTTTGTGAAAAAACTCATGAAACCTAAACCTACACCATGCGCCTCTTTGAATTTATCTTTAAATTTAGCCCTGATATCCATAACAGGCCCCATATCCACTTCATTAAAGGTAGTGAGCATGGCTGTAGTGTTTTTTGCTTCAACCAACCTTCTCGAGATTGTTTTACGCAATTGCGACATTTTCTCCCTGCGCTCATTTCTCGTAAATGGTTCTACACCCGGCTTCTTACCGGGGTTGGCAATAGCCTCCAATACATCCTGTTTGAGAATTTTACCACCTGATCCGCTTGCTGCAATTGCTTTTGCATCAATTTTTTTATCTGCTATGATTGCTGCAGCAACAGGTGTTGCTTTGACTTCTGTTGCTGGCTTTGAGGATGTAGTTGTGTCGGAAACAACTTTTCCTTTGGCAGGTAATTCCTCAACTTTTAATCCTTCTGGACGTTGGGCAGTCTCATCGATAAAACATACAACATCACCTATTGCCAAAGTATCTCCCTCTTGCACCTTTATCTGAAGTAACCCAGCTTTCTCGGCATTTATCTCGAAAGTAGCCTTTTCACTTTCAATTTCTGCCAACACTTCATCTCTTTCAACCCACTGACCATCCTTTTTCAACCATTTGGCAAGGCTAACTTCACTGATTGACTCCCCCACTGTTGGTACCTTTATTTCTAACATAAGAAAAAATTTATTGAATTGATTGATGTTGGTTATGCAAAAGCTTGTTTGAGAATCTCCTGTTGCTCCGAAAGGTGAATCTTATTATAACCTGTTGCAGTAGCAGCACTGGGATTTCTTGCGATAATGCTGAATGGGAATATATCAAGATTCATAGTCAGATAAGATGCTGCTCCCATATTTTTAGGTTCTTCCTGAACCCAGCGCCATGAAGCGTTTTTATACTTATTTGCCAGTGATTCAAGTTGTTTTACTGGAAGTGGATATAATTGCTCTACCCTAATTATTGCGGTATCTATAAGGCCATTTTGTTCCCTGAACTCATTCAGGTCAAAATAAATTTTACCGGAGCAAAATATTACTTTTTTAGTCTGCTCAGGTGCATTAGAATCATCAATGACTTCATTGAAAGTACCGGTGATAAATTCACTTACAGCGGAATAGCTTCCGGGATGGCGGAGGTTCGCTTTGGGAGAGAAATTAATCATCGGCTTCCTGAAAGGCCAAGTCATCTGCCTTCTCATTGCATGGAAAAAATTAGCAGCAGTTGTGATATTGGTAACAACCATGTTTAATTCTGCACACATCTGCAGAAAACGCTCCAGCCTTGCGCTGCTGTGCTCCGGACCCTGTCCCTCGTAACCATGAGGCAACAACATAACCAGTCCATTCATTCTGTTCCATTTTTGCTCAGCTGCGGATATAAACTGGTCTATCATTGTCTGGGCTCCATTCGAAAAATCACCAAACTGAGCCTCCCAAATCACAAGGGCATCAGGATTTGCAAGTGCATACCCATATTCAAAACCTAAAACCCCATATTCACTCAGGAGGGAATTAAAAATCCTGAATTTGCTTTTATTTTCAGCACCAGACAAGCGATTGTATTGTTCATTTGTAATTTCATCCCTCAAAATGGCATGCCGGTGGCTGAAGGTTCCACGTTTGACATCCTGTCCGCTCATTCTCACTTCCTTTCCTTCATGAAGTAAACTGGCATAGGCAAGTAACTCAGCTGTTGCCCAATCAACCTTATTTTCTTTTTGTAAAAGGTTTATTTTGTCTTGAATAAGTTTTTCAATTTTTTTGAGCGGCTTGAATCCGTCTGGAATATGCATGATTGAATCAAACAACTTCCTGAATACTGATTCATCTATTGCAGTAACTGGTGAGTTATCAAAATCTGCAGGAACTGCTTTCTTCATGCTCTTCCAAACAAGTTCAGGAGCCTGATAATGGTATGGTAATGGATTCTGTTTAACCTCATCCAGTCTTTCCTGTAAATCAGACCAAAACTTCTTTTCCATTTCTACTGCCAGTGTCTGAATTTCAGGATTGGCATTTGATTGAAGGGTTTTTAGGTATTGTTCCCTTGGATTGGCATGCTTGTCGATAATTGCATATAACTGAGGCTGGGTAAACTTGGGGTCATCACCCTCATTATGTCCATGACGCCTGTAACATACCATATCTATGAAGACATCGCTGTTAAACTTTTGCCTATATCTTGTAGCAATTTCAACGCACCTGACCACGGCTTCTGGATCATCGCCATTTACATGCAAGACCGGGGCATGAACCATTGCAGCCAAGGACGTACAATAATCAGCCGATCGCGCATCTTCAAAGTCGGTTGTAAAACCAATCTGATTGTTAATAACAAAGTGAATAGTACCCCCTGTTGAGTAGCCATCCAGACCTGACATCTGCAATATTTCATACACAATTCCCTGACCAGCCACTGAGGCATCTCCGT
>JBDLTO010000267.1:0-7560 GCA_039805815.1 Bacteroidota bacterium
TTTTAAAGGGGTTCAAACCATTGCTGAGGAAGCAACCAATTGGCCAGGTGTTTCTAAACCAACTTATGCAGACGGATTGGGTTTTGGCATGAAATGGATGATGGGATGGATGCATGACACGCTCCGCTATTTCAAACAGGATCCATATTACAGACAGTTTCAACAGGATCAGCTCAGTTTTAGCATGATGTATTTTTATGATGAGAATTTTATGCTGCCACTGAGCCATGATGAAGTTGTACATGGCAAATCTCCCATGATTTATAAAATGCCAGGTGATGATTGGCAGAAATTTGCAAACCTCCGGCTGCTTTATACCTATATGTTCGCCCACCCGGGAACAAAACTTTTGTTCATGGGTAATGAGTTCGGACAAACAGAAGAATGGAATTACAAGACCAGTCTGAGATGGGATTTACTTGAACACGAATCTCACAAAGGATTACAACATTGTGTAGCCGGATTAGCTAAACTCCTCAAAAGTGAAAAAGCACTTCACGAAAGACAATTTAATCCGGATGGATTCAGCTGGCATGACTTATCTCATAGACAAGAATCAGTCATTACATTTATGCGTTTTAGTGCTGAGGGAAATGAAAAATTGATGGTGATCCTCAATATGACACCAGTAGAAAGAAAAGATTGGTGTATTCGTGTAGACGAACAATCTAGCTGGACAGAAATTTTTAATAGCGACCATGAATCTTTCTGGGGTACTGGTCACTTCAAAAATGAACAACAGTTGGATTCCATTGCTGAGACTGAAAATTCAGATGTCTTTCAAGTAAAAATCAACTTACCCCCACTTGGAGGTATCATACTTAAAAAGGCATAATCGGCTCTTACATTTTTTCTGGTACCTGAATACCTAGCATTTTCATTCCGGAATCCAAAATCGTTGCCACAATGGAAGCAAGTCGGAGACGTAATTCTTTTTTTTCAACAGTTTCAGCATTGACAATGCTAAATGCAGCATAAAATGAATTGAAATTTTGAGCCAGTTGAAAAAGGTAATTGGCTATAGTGGATGGATCCAAAGCAGAAGCAGCCTGTCTGATTACCTGATCATAAGTTTCTGCAAGTAAGAGCAGGTCTTTTTCCTGCTTTTCGAGGCTACCATAGTTAGTCAGAGACTGACCCACAGAAGCTTTTCTTAAAATTGATTTTATTCTTGCGTGGGTATATTGAATAAACGGACCCGTTGATCCATGAAAATCAATGGATTCTTCAGGGTTGAAGATCATTTTCTTTTTGGGATCAACTCTCAATAAAAAGTATTTTAATGCCCCAAGCCCAATCATCTCATACAATTGAATCAATTCCGTTTCATCAAAGTCTTTGACTTTACCGAGATTCTGTGTGTGTTCCCTTGCAATTGAAATCATTTCGTCAACGAGGTCATCGGCATCAACCACAGTGCCTTCCCTGCTTTTCATTTTTCCTGTTGGCAACTCAACCATGCCGTAAGACAAATGATGTATCCCCTCAGCATAAGGTAATGCTAACTTTTGGCAGATGAGTTGCAACACTTTCATGTGATAGTTTTGTTCATCTCCAATCACATAAATACTCTGATCCATGCCAAATTCCTCATACTTCCGCTGGGCCAGTCCAATATCTTGGGTAATATAAACTGAAGTGCCATCTTTTCTGAGAACAAGTTTTTCATCAAGACCATCTGCAGTAAGGTCTATCCAGACGCTTCCATCCTCTTTCTTGTAAAAAACATTTTTATCGAGTCCTAGTTCTACGGTTTCCTTGCCCAGGAGATAAGTTTCACTTTCGTAATATGTTTTAACAAAATCAGACCCAATTCGTTTGTAGGTAACATCAAAACCTGCATAAACCCAGGTGTTCATCTTCTTCCACAATGCAATAATTGCGGGCACACCATTTTCCCAATCCAGCAGCATTTGTTGTGCTTCAAGCATAATAGGTGCTTCTTTTTCAGCTTTAGCCTTATCCATGCCACCTGCTATCAGCTGTTCAACTTCTGATTTAAAGGCATCATTGAACTTTACATAATATGCTCCTACAAAATGATCACCTTTCATACCTGTACTTTCAGGAGTTGCACCATTGGCATATCGTTGCCATGCAATCATACTTTTGCAAATGTGAATTCCTCTGTCATTTACGATACAGGTTTTAACCACTTCATATCCGTTGGCCTTGAGTATTTCAGCAATACTTCTGCCAAGGAAATTATTGCGAAGGTGTCCTAGATGAAGGGGCTTATTTGTATTTGGAGAGGAATATTCCACCATTATTTTCTGTCCGTTCATTGGAGCTTTTCCAAAACACGGATCTTGATAGTGGGCATTCAAAACTTGGATCAAATAGTTTGTATTGATTGAGAGGTTTAAAAATCCTTTTATGATATTGAATGAAACAAATAAATCGGGAAATTCTTTGACCAGTTCCTCTCCAAGAATATTGCCAAGATGCTCCGGATTGGTTTTCAGTGTTTTTATCAGGGAAAATAAAACAATGGTATAATCGCCCTCAAATTCAGGCTTTGTAGGGTTTACCTGAAAATCCTTTTCTAAAAGTGTTATTCCGTATATTTTATTAATCGCAATAATTGCCTTTTCCCGGATGATTGTATTGAGCATATTTCTGAAATTGCTGCAAATGTACAACTAGTTCATTTTATCTGCCATTGTCTCTGATTTATTAGAGCTATATTATATAAATACTACGATATGCTTTTCGATATCTGACAATACAGGTTAAACGAACAGCTTCTTTTGGTAACTTTGCCCAACATTATCCATGATGAAGGTTATAGAAGTAAAATCAAAGCAGGACATAAGGCGATTTCTCCATTTGCCTTTTACCATTTATGCGCAAGATCCAAATTGGGTTTGTCCCCTTTTCAACGATATTGAAGCCGTTTTTGATCCTTCCCGTAATAATTTCTTCAGTTTTGGGAAATGTACGCGATGGATTCTTCTAACTGATTCGGGAAAGACAATCGGCAGGATTGCAGCTTTTATAAATGAAAAGAAAGCGTATAAAGAAGACCTTCCAACCGGAGGATGTGGCTTTTTCGAATGTATAGAAGATGAAGAAGCTGCTAAAATGCTTTTTAGCACTGCGCGGGAATGGCTTAAAGGGCAGGGAATGGAGGCCATGCTTGGACCGGTTAATTTCGGAGAAAATGATATGTGGTGGGGTTTATTGGTTGATGGATTTACAGCCCCCTTTTATGGCATGAATTATAATCCTCCTTACTATAGGAAATTCTTTGAGGATTTTGGGTTTGTGGTAAAATATGAGCAGATTTCCAATCACATTGAGGTGAAAAAAGGAATGCCTGAAAAGGTTGCAAAAATTGCCAACTGGGTAATCAAAAGAAATGGCTATACATTTAAACATCTTGACAAAAATCAGTTAGATAAGTTTGCAGCAGATTTTAAGGAGATATACAATGACTCCTGGAAAGATTTTGAAAACTTCACACAGGTTACTGATGCTACTATCAGGGAAACCCTTCAGAAGATTAAACCAGTAATGGACCAAAACTTGATTTGGTTTGCATATACATCTGATAATGAGCCTGTTGCGTTTGTAATGATTTTGCCCGATACCAATGAGTTAATCAAAGGATTAAATGGAAAACTGAATCTTGGTGGCAAACTCAGGTTTCTTTGGAACAAATTAACCATAAAGCACAAACGGATGCGTGCAGTTATTATGGGAACAAAGGAGAAGTATCGAAATCAGGGATTGGAGTCGTGTTTGTTTATGAAGCTCCAAGAGTACACACATCCCTTGAATCAATATGACGAACTCGAATTATCGTGGGTAGGAGACTTTAACGCAAAAATGCTTGCACTCCATCAGGCCATTGGCGCTGTTTATGCAAGAAAGCATACAACTTTCATCTGTAAATTCTGAATTAACTCAAAAGTTTAACTTGAAACTTCATATTGAAACTATTCTTGATTTCTGCTATCCGCTGTTCAGGCGGTTTTTCGACAAAACAACCTACCGATATGCAGTTTGTGGCGGAATAAACACATTGTTTGATATATTTCTTTTCTTCCTGTTTTATCACTACGTCTTAGATAAGCAGAATCTTAATCTTGGTTTGTTTGTTATTAGTCCACACATTGCCTCTTTTCTGCTTGCTTTTTTGTTGAGTTTTCCTGCCGGATTTCTTTTGATGCGGTTTGTTGTTTTCCAGGAGTCTCAACTGAAAGGTAGGATACAGTTTTTCAGGTATCTTATTATTGTTCTTTGCAGTTTATTAATGAATTATTTCTTTCTTAAGTTATTTGTTGAATATTTTCATTTTTATCCAACAATAGCTAAAATTATCACCACTTTCTTTGTTGTAGCCTTTAGTTATTTTTCACAGCGTAATTTTAGTTTCAAGACAAAGGTTTCCGGATAAATGGATAAATTGAATGCCTATATTGATGTACTCATAATTGGAGGAGGACCAATAGGACTAGCATGTGGGATATGCTGCAAGCAAAATGGATTATCCCATTTGATTGTTGAAAAAGGAGCGCTTGTCAATTCTATTTACAATTACCCCCTAAATATGACATTTTTTTCAACTTCTGAGAAGTTGGAAATTGGGGATGTGCCATTTATTTCACATAACCCTAAACCTACAAGATCAGAGGCACTTGAATATTACAGAAGGGTGACAGCTCATTGGAGGCTCAATCTTGCGCTGTATGAACAAGTTACACAGGTTTCACAGCAGGAAAAAGGCTTTCAGGTTATCACATCAAAAAAAACGTATACCTGTAAAAAACTAATTATTGCAACCGGCTTTTATGATGAAGCCAACCTGATGGGTATTCCAGGAGAAGAACTACCCAAGGTTCATCATTATTACAGAGAGGCACATCCTTATTTTGGGCAAAAAATAATAGTTGTTGGCGCAGCAAATTCAGCAGTTGATGTAGCCATGGAAACATGGCGTAAAGGAGCAGACGTGACGATGGTTATTCGTGGTCCGAAAATCAGGGAATCGGTAAAATACTGGATCAGGCCCGATATCGAAAATAGAATCAAAGAAGGGTCAATCAAGGCCTATTTTAATGCACAGTTGCACAGTATAAGGAATGTTGAAGTAGATATTGAAACTGAAGAAGGGCGCTTTACTGTAGCGAATGACTTTGTACTGGCAATGACAGGATATCTTCCTGCATTTGATTTTTTAACTGCAATGGGCGTTGAAATTGGGACTGATGAATATCAGACACCTATTCATAATCCGGAAACGATGATGACCAATGTTGATGGAATCTATCTGGCCGGGGTTATCTGTGGCGGATTGAAAACCAATAAATGGTTTATTGAAAATTCACGCATTCATGCCAAACAGATCGTGTATCATATTTTAAACTCAGCGTCAACACAATTAAGCTGAATCAATAACTGCCATTTTGTGACATTTTCTCGATTTATTTACATCAATTGACATTGAATTACCGATAAAACTGACATCTTTTCTTGTTTTGACTATCGGCACAGCTCTTGATTATATCAGTTATCTAAATTCACTTATATGGCAAAAATCATTGGAATAGACCTCGGAACAACCAATAGTTGCGTATCCGTAATGGAAGGAAATGAACCAGTCGTGATCGCCAACGATGAAGGCAGAAGGACCACGCCCAGTGTGGTTGCATTTCTGAAAAACGGTGAGCGCAAAGTTGGCGACCCTGCAAAACGTCAGGCAATCACAAACCCAATCAACACAATCACGAGTGTGAAGCGGTTTATGGGAAGACGCTTTGATGAAGTAACGGAAGAAATCAAACATTGGAGTTACAATGTTGCAAAAGGAGATAACAATACAGTTCGGATAGATATTGACGGAAGGCTATATACCCCACAGGAGATAAGCGCCATGGTATTGCAGAAGATGAAAAAAATTGCAGAAGACTACCTTGGTCAGGAAGTCAACGAAGCTGTGGTAACTGTTCCAGCTTATTTCAATGACGCACAACGCCAGGCTACCAAAGAGGCAGGTGAAATTGCAGGACTGAATGTGCGGAGGATTATCAATGAGCCAACTGCCGCAGCCCTCGCTTATGGTTTGGACAAAAAAAATGTAGACAGTAAGATAGCCGTATTTGATCTCGGTGGGGGAACTTTTGATATATCCGTTCTTGAGTTGGGTGATGGTGTTTTTGAAGTGAAATCTACCAATGGTGATACACACTTGGGAGGTGATGACTTTGATAAAGTAATCATGGACTGGTTGGCGGAAGAATTCATGAGAGAAGAAAATGTTGATTTGCGCAAGGATCCAATGGCTTTGCAACGTCTTAAAGAAGCTTCAGAAAAAGCTAAAATCGAACTTTCTTCTTCTTCTGAAACAGAAATCAATCTTCCATACGTTACAGCAATAGACGGAGTTCCCAAGCACCTTGTTAAGAAACTTACCCGTGCAAAATTTGAGCAGGTAGCTGACAATCTTTTTGAGCGTTGTCTTAAGCCTTGCGAGCAAGCATTAAAAGATGCTGGAATGAGGGCTTCTGACGTAGATGAAGTAATCTTGGTTGGTGGTTCTACACGTATTCCCAAAGTGCAGGAAATAGTTGAGAAGTTTTTTGGTAAGAAACCCAATAAAAGTGTTAACCCTGACGAGGCAGTAGCTATTGGTGCAGGTGTTCAGGGTGCTGTTCTTACTGGTGAAGTAAAAGACGTACTCTTGTTGGATGTTACGCCACTTAGCCTTGGTATTGAAACACTTGGCGGAGTTATGACAGTTTTGATTCCATCAAATACCACTATCCCTACCAAGAAATCAGAAACCTTTTCTACTGCTGCTGATAATCAACCTGGTGTTCAGATTCAGGTATTGCAAGGTGAGCGCCCTATGGCCAATCAAAATAAAACCCTTGGTATTTTCAATCTGGATAATATTCCACCTGCTCCAAGAGGAGTTCCTCAGATCGAAGTTACTTTTGATATCGATGCCAATGGTATGCTTAATGTGAGTGCCAAAGATAAGGGTACTGGCAAGGAGCAAAAGATCAGGATTGAAGCTGGTAGCGGACTTACCAAGGAAGATATTGAGAAGATGAAGGCTGAGGCTAAAGCCAATGAAGCTACTGATAAGGAAGCACGCGATCGAGTTGAAAAACTCAATGCTGCAGATGGGTTGGTTTTCCAAACAGAAAAGCAGCTTAAAGAATTTGGAGATAAGATCCCCGCTGAGAAAAAAGCGACTATTGAGCAGGCTCTCGAAAAGCTGAAAGAAGTCCATAAGCTTCAGGATATCAATGCGATAGAAGAGGCAACTAAAGTATTGAATGATGCATGGATGGCTGCAAGCCAGGATATGTACAATGCTACTCAGGGAGCTGGTCAGCCAGGTGGACCAACAGCTGATGCATCAGGAAGCGCTGCCCAACCTGGCGCAGAAAATGTAACTGATGCTGAGTTTGAAGAAGTGAAATAAGAGCATTAAACTGAAATAAGTCTCAAATTAAGAAGGAGGTCAATTGACTTCCTTCTTAATTTACTTCCATCCAGGTATGATCTGCCAGGAGTCGGACAGTGGCAATAGTTTTTTTGAAAGGT
>JBDLTO010000268.1:0-5653 GCA_039805815.1 Bacteroidota bacterium
GAAAGCCCATGGAGCTTAAAAAACACCTGGATGAATATGTTATCGGTCAGGATGAAGCTAAAAAGATTTTATCCGTAGGTGTTTATAACCATTACAAACGTCTGAATCAACCTAAACCTGCAAAAAAGCAAAAAAACGAAGTAGTAGAAGAGGAGATAGAAATTGAAAAGAGCAATGTTATCATGGTAGGTGAAACTGGAACCGGAAAAACATTGCTTGCAAAGACAATCGCCAAGCTCCTGAATGTTCCTTTTGCCATTGTTGATGCAACTGTTTTTACCGAAGCGGGCTATGTTGGAGAAGATGTAGAAAGTATTCTCACCAGGTTGCTTCAGGTCTGTAATTATGACGTCACAGCGGCAGAGTCAGGCATTGTGTATATAGATGAAATAGATAAAATAGCCAGGAAAAGCGATAACCCCTCCATCACACGGGATGTGAGCGGCGAAGGTGTTCAACAAGGTTTGCTCAAACTGCTCGAAGGAACAGAAGTGCTGGTTCCACCTCAGGGAGGCAGAAAGCATCCAGATCAAAAACTCATTAAGGTTAATACGCAGAATATTCTTTTCATTTGTGGCGGTGCTTTCGATGGTGTCGATAAAATTATTGCCCGCAGGGTCAACACCAACGCTATCGGTTTCAATGTTAACAAAAATCTACAGGATGCCATGAAGCATAACCTGCTGAAATTTGTAAATGCACAGGATCTCAAAACATTTGGGCTCATACCAGAACTGCTTGGGAGGTTGCCGGTAGTGACTTATCTGGATCCACTTGATAAGGAAACATTAAGAGCAATCCTCAGCAAACCAAAAAATGCATTGATCAAACAATACAACAAGTTATTCGCCCTCGAAGGCATACAACTTGAAATTGAAGAACCTGTGCTGGACTTCATGGTTGAAAAAGCTATGGAATATAAACTTGGTGCACGGGGCTTAAGATCTATCTGTGAAAGTATCCTCACCGATGCCATGTTTGAACTCCCATCCTCTTCTGAAAAACATTTCAAACTCACATTAGAGTATGCCATGAATAAGTTTGACCACGCGAAGATGAATCTGCTCAAGGTTGCTTAACCATGAAAGAGCTGATTGATAAACTACAAAATGAAGCCGGCTTGAGTGAAGAGCAGGCGTGGCAATCTGTTAACCTAATCAAAGAATATGCAAAGGGTAAGTTCCCATTACTCAAGGGTGCTATCGACAAATTATTTGATAAATACGCACCTGAGCAGGAAGAGGATTTCCTCGATTAATTGCCAAAATCAAGATACGGCTTAATCCTGGCATGCAAACTATCACCGATCTGCCTGGCAATAAGTTCACAAGATTTAAAATCAGGTATGTTGCCATGTGTTTTACGGTATGCGAGTAAAGCCTTCAAAACAGGAGTTGTCATATAGGGGTGTCTTCTAAATTCTAAATAATCAGCTTTATTTACAGCAATTTGAAGCGGCTTAAATGCATCATTCACATCCAGATATCTCCTGATAAAAATGAACGTAGAGTCTGACAAGCCATAGACTTCTTTCAACTGCTCCAAACTTACAAAACCACCAAGCCGATCTCTGTAGCGAACAATTCTGATTGATAGTTTTTCTCCTATCCCAGGCAAACGTTCAAGTGCGGCACTATCAGCAAGATTGACATCAATTTTTTTTGGCTGTTGAGCTGATAAATTTTCCTTGTAATCTCTGTTGAAATTAAATCCCTTTTGAACCTTCACATAACTGTCTGAGGCACTATTTCTCACCAGTATAACTTTGACAGAATCATACCTGACCCTACTAATTGACAAGATTTCATCAGGAACATCCCCATTACTAAAAAAAAGTGGTAGGACCCAAAGCAAAATTGATATCACAATAAGAATAAAGATGCCTGTTCGTTCCTTTTTGCTAAAAGTCAGCCAATCCTTAATAAGTGCATTTAAATTCATCCACCAAAACTAGGTGGACTGTAAAAGATAGAAAAGTGATAAAAACGCTAATTCACGGGGAAATCAACAGAAAAGGAAAGACCGTCATATGCCAATGCCATTCCTTTGGGAAGCTGGGCATCTACAGCTTCGTGAAAACCCATCTGGTGACTGATATGCGTGAAATAAGTCTGGGGGATATTCAATTGCGTAGCAAGGTCAACTGCCTCCTGCAAAGTAAAATGTGATATATGCTTTTCCTTACGCAAGGCATTGATGATCAATACTTTTGATCCTTTGATTTTTTCCAATTCTGATTCCTCAATGTGGTTAGCATCTGTGATATAAGTGAAATCACCGATCCGGTAACCGGTTACCTCCATATGCAGATGCTTGACTGTTATAGGAATAAAATGAATATCTGAAACAGAGAATGAAGCATCACCAATGATATGCAAATCAAGCTCAGGAACTCCAGGATATTTTTTTTCACTGAAAGCATAATAAAAATCCCGCTTAAGCGCATCAGCAGTTGCTGCATTGGCATAAACAGGCATAGGTCGCTGGTTTAAGAAATTATAAGCACGAATATCATCTAACCCTGCCATGTGGTCTTTATGCTCGTGCGTAAATACAACTGCATCAAGCTGATCAACACCAGAGCGCAGCATCTGATACCTGAAATCCGGTGTTGTATCTATTACTACTGTTGTATGAGCTGTACTCAGCAGAACACTACTCCTAAGTCTGGTATCACGCTTGTCTGACGACTGACAAACAGAACACTGACACCCTATCATTGGAACACCACTGCTTGTGCCAGAACCCAAAACTTCAACCAGTAAAGACAAATTATGTTATTTTAAATTCAAATTAGCAAAATGAACGGCACTGCTATCAGGTTAATAAGTCATGAAGCAACTTCACTTTTAACAATAACATCATCGTAAACCTTACGACTCTCCTGACTCAGGTGATCCGGTGTAATCTGAAGAATACCAATTAGGTCGATCAAGGTATTGATTCTTCCTTCAGTTTGTAAAAACTTATTCAGCACAACTACTTTCCTTGACTCAAGAATACAGAAACCACTCTGAAATGTACCCCGCTCATACCGGAGAATATAACCTGCTTCAGCAATAACCCTTTCAATCTTTTCCAGTGTTGAAGGTGTAAACCTTAACTTCATAACGCACATTTTTACAAATTTACATAATCAGAGACAGGCTAATCTTCACTGAACAGATTAGTTGTGAACATTTTATGTTTAAGTTGTGTATAATCATTAACCAGACTTGCTAACTAAACGAACTACAGGCACAACCATCTCTTCTAGCGAAACGCCGCCATGCTGAAAACTATTTTTGTAGAGTGATGCATAGTGATTGAATTGATTAGGATAGCAGATATAATCTTCATTACCTGCAAAAATAAAACTGGAGTGAATGGATTCCTTAGGCAAACCTGCATGCTCTGGTTGCCTGAAAACAAGAAAATCACGTGGGTCAAAATCCATATTTCTACCGTTTTTGTACCTCAGGTTATTACTTGCCTGCTTGTCTGTAGTTACCCGAACTGGATTTTTAACCTGTAAGCTGCCATGGTCGGTTGTGAGAATTACCGTACAATTCTTTTCTGATATTTTTTTCAAAGCGTGAAACAGCGGCGCATGGGCAAACCAGCTGCGTGTTATGCTTCTGTATGCAGTTGCATCTGAAGCAAGTTCTTTAAGAACATCAAGCTCAGAACGGGCATGGCTGAGCATGTCAACAAAATTATAAACAACAACGCTCAAGTTGTAATCAAGCAGGTTAAATGCCTGCTCTGAAAGCTTGAGGGCTTCTGCATGAGCGCTGACTTTCTGGTAATGCCATGATAAATTCTTTAAACCAGCTTCTTCAAGCTGATTTTTAAGAAAGAAATCTTCTTCGCTGTTTTTGCCCGCTTCATCTATTTCTTTTTTCCAATGTTCCGGGAATTGTTTATCCAATTCAACAGGCAACTTACCGGCAAAAATAGCATTCCGGCAATAATGGGTAGCTGTTGGCAGAATAGAAAAATAACAATCATCATCAGCAATATGAAAATACTCATTAAGCAACGGTGCAATTGTCTTCCACTGATCCAGCCTGAAATTATCCAGCACCACCCAAACAAGAGGTTTGTTTTGCTGCAAAAAAGGCTTCACTTTTTCTTTGAATAAACTATGACTGAGTACAGGCGGAAACTGATCCTTTTTATTAATCCAGGATGCATAATTTCTGATGATAAATTTAAAAAAGAGCGCATTGGCTTCCTTCATCTGCTGGCGATGTACTTCTGGCATTTCAGGCTCTTCACTTTTCTCCATTTCCAGCTCCCAAAAAACCAACTGACGGTAAATCTCAACCCATCCTGCATGGTCTGTTTGATTGTCAATACCGTCAAACATGGTTCTGAATTGCTGCAAATAAGCAGCTGTGGTTCTCCGGGAAATCAGTTTTTTATTATCCAGAATTCTTTTGAGTGCCAGCAACACCTGATTGGGATTAACAGGTTTAATGAGGTAGTCTGTGATTTGAGAACCGATGGCTTCCTCCATAAGACTTTCAGTTTCATTTTTGGTAACAAGCACAATAGGAAGATGAGGTTTGATTTTTCTGATTCTGGAAACAATTTCAAGTCCGCTTAATCCGGGCATACTTTCATCGAGCAATACCAGGTCAAAGGGATGCTCATTAAGCTGGGATAGCGCATCAAAGCCATTGGTAAATGTCACAATCGTATAGCCTTTCATCTCCAGGAACAACCTATGCGCCTCAAGTAATTCAATCTCATCATCAACCCACATGATACTTGCTACTGACATTCAACATTTTTTTTAAGAGAAATATAACTGATGGCTGGCAAATAAAGTTAACTAATCCCTAGCCTGGTTCATACCTTTGTATGCCGGTTCTTTCAATTTTAACAAAAACGGAAAATGCTCATCAGAAAGATCATCAATGATCCTGTACATGGTTTCATATCCATACAAGACCCACTGATTTTTAAAATTATTTCCCACCCCTGGTTTCAGCGTTTACGCAGAATAAACCAGATGGCCATGTCTTACCTCGTTTATCCTGGTGCCGTTCACTCCAGGCTACACCATGCCATTGGGGCCTATCACCTCATGCACAATGCACTTTACGAATTGAAACAGAAAGGCATTGAAATTACACCAGCAGAAGAACAGGGAGCCAAGATTGCGATTCTGTTGCATGACATTGGCCATGGCCCTTTCTCACACGCCCTTGAATACATGCTCGTAAAAGATCTTGAGCACGAAGCCATCTCTGAGATGATTATGGAAGTGTTGAATGAAGAATTTAATGGCGCACTATCAATAGCCATTGACATATTCAAAAATGTATATCCCAAAAAGTTTTTGCACCAACTTGTAAGCGGACAACTTGATGTTGACAGAATGGATTACCTCACAAGAGATAGCTTTTTCTCAGGTGTTGTTGAAGGCATGATTGGTTGCGACAGAATACTGAAAATGCTTACTGTACAAGACGGGGAACTGATGGTAGAAGAAAAAGGCATTTATACCATAGAAGAATTTCTTGTATCCAGAAGACTCATGTACTGGCAGGTCTATCAACACAAAACCGTACTCAGTGCAGAGATGACACTGGTAAGAATCCTTGAAAGGGCGGCATGGCTTTACAAAAGAAATATGCTGGAACCAGACTTTTCATGTGTCCTT
>JBDLTO010000269.1:0-27307 GCA_039805815.1 Bacteroidota bacterium
GTATCGGTAATGTACCCATGCCGCTGTGGGTTGCAGTGGCAACGGAGAAGGAATGCCCTCCACCCAAGGCTTCTGCAGCCAAAACGGAGTAAAGAAAAGATTTGCCAAGACCACCAAATTGTTCAGGAATACTGATGCCCATTAGTCCGGCTTCGGCTGCTTTTTCCATGATGGATTGCAGGAGTCCGGGTTCCTGGTGATCAATCCTTTCCAATAAGGGAGACACTTCTTTTTCCAAAAACTGATGACACATTTCCATCATCATCAACTCCTCTTTGTTGCAATCTTCAGGGGTGAACACCTGACTGGGATCTTGAACAACATTGAGCCATCCGGCTCCTTTCATTACCGTTGAAGTGAGGGTAACTTGTTCCATATATTATGTTTAACTTAGGTTATCGTGTTAGTTTCGCAACCGACTGAAATTAGATAAATTTTTGCTGTTAAAAACTTCAAAACCGCAGAAATGATGAAATTTACCATTCACACCAACACTATTTTGCATTGATACCTGAGCTTATTTCAACGATACCTGTTCCACTGCTGTTCATTACAGCCGCGATTTTTGGAGCTTATTCGTTTGTTATCAGGCGATGTAACAGGATCCTGATGCGGCTGAAGTTGTACAAGTTTGGAGGTATGAGTGATGATAACGTTACTGTGGTGATTGCTGCACGCAATGAGGAAGCTTGCATTGGTGCCTGTATAGACAGTTTGCTGAGGCAATCACTTCCTGCTAAACAGCGTGAAATCATTGTGGTGGATGATGGATCAGACGACCATACAGCAGCCATAGTTTCCGCTTATGCCAGTAGCGGTGTAAGATTGATCCAACTCACCGAGACAGATAAGACCGGAAAGAAAGCGGCATTGCGCAAGGGTATTGCTGCGGCCACAAATGGGATTATCGTTACCACTGATGCCGATTGCAGTTTTGATTTTGGTTGGCTGAATACCCTATTGTTGTTCCGTCAAGAAAAACAGGCGGTTTTCGTCGCAGCTCCTGTAAGGTACAGCCATGAGAAAAGTTTTCTCGATAGGTTTCAGTCGCTCGACTTCCTCTCGCTCCAAGCAATCACAGCTGCGGCTGTCAGTGCACGTTTATTCAACATGTGCAACGGCGCCAACCTGTTGTATACACGCGCCGCCTATGATGCAGTAGGCGGGTTTGAAGGCAATGACCACATCGCTTCCGGAGACGATATGTTCATGATGGAAAAGATGGCGGCAACATTTCCCGGACAGGTCCATTTTTGTTATGCAAAGGAAGCCATTGTTACTACGGCACCTGCCGAAAGCTGGCAGGGGTTCATCCGCCAGCGAATCAGGTGGGCCAGTAAATCAACATATTACAGACACAATGGTATCAAGCTCGTATTACTGCTGGTTTACCTTGTGAATAGCGGACTCACAGCCATGATGTTGATGCTTTTTTTTCATCCCCAGTACCTGCCAGTCTGGTTGTTCATGGTATTGATGAAGGGATTGATAGAATACCCTCTGATGATCAGGATAGCCCGCTTTTTTAACAAGACACACCTGTTACCATGGTTTATTCCAATCCAACCCCTGCATGCTTTTTACACGGTGCTTGCAGGCGGGTTCGGACTGATTGGCAGTTATGAATGGAAGGGGAGGAAGGAGGTCAAGCTCAACTCGCCACCGGAACATTGCGGTTGAAGCTCTCTTCCAGGGAGATAAGCGTTTCTGTCCGTTCGATGCCTTTGATCCGCTGCAGTTGGTCGTGCAGCACATATTTCAGCTGGTTGATGTCTTTGGCCACTACTTCGAGGAACATGCTGTAGTTACCGGTGGTATAGTTCAGCCTAACAATTTCCGGAATCTGCTTCAGGTCTTCAGCCACTTGATCGTAAAGTGAGCTCTTTTCCAGGTAGATGCCAACAAATGCGGTAATATCATAACCCAAAAGTTTGAGGTCAACGTTCAGTTTCGTACCTTTGACGACTCCAATTTCCTGCAGTTTTTTGATGCGCACATGTATCGTACCGCCGGAAACAAAAAGCTGCTTGCCCAGGTCAGCATAGGAAATGCCAGCATCTTCCATCATGATCTGGATGATCTGCAGGTCGAGTTTGTCAAGATTCAATTTTGATGCCATACTGGTAGTGATTTTTTAATACTTTCAAATAAAGCTGCAATTTATTGAATATTATCAATAAATAAAAAATATTTCTTGAAATATTATCAAGAAAAACTGATTTATATTAAATTTGCATCAGTTCTTTACCACTGTGGGGTGATGAAATTTTGGCAGACATGCCCTCTTGTCTCGGGGGTGAGGATAACAGGATAAACGTAGTGTAGAGCCGTCTCGCAAGAGGCGACCAGGGTCGACCACTGAAACTTTGCGCTATAGCTAACTGCCTCGTGGAGGTTCGATCCCTCCCCCTACAGCTCTAAAAAGCCCATAATCGACTGGATAACAGTTCTTTATGGGCTTTTTGATTTTGCAGAAGTTTCACTAAAAGTTTCACTACGGGTTTAGTGGAATTGGGGCTGAAATAATTCCAAGTTAGTTACGTCTGATACAGGGTACATCAATACAACCCCTCACCAAACTCCACCAGACTCCTGTCGAGGGGGATACGTTTGAGTCCGTTGCGGTCTCCAGTGATACAATAATGCTCCGCCAGCCTTTTGTCAATCGACTTCATAAAAGCCTCTCTAATCCGAGAGCATTTTTCGCTCATAGAATTGGAATAGGGATTGGCCAGATCATTCACGCTCCGCTGTATAGTTTCCAATGAGGTCCTGTTGCTGATCTTACTGTAAATAGCCATAAGTTCTTTTGTGTACTTTGGTAGATCTTTGAAGAGGATACCTTCTGACCTTAGCAGGAAGAAAACAAAAACAGTTTTTTGTAAAGGTGTGAGTTCAATCTCCTTGTTAAAGTCGGTTAATAGAATACGACCCTGTGATGTAATGAGAAGTCGGCTCGGCTGCTCCATCCTGTCTTCCTGCAAATGGTGGATGAGTTTTTTGATGGATGGATCATTCGGTAGGTTAAACTCCTTCATTTTCTGTAGGATGAAAAAGATCATGCTCACTGCTCCGCGCGTGCTGTTATTCTTCAGCTCAGCATCGATTTCGTTTTGTAAGCGAATCGACAAGTAATATTCGTCGTAATCAAAACGATCGTCTGGATCTTCGGGTGTAAACCGGTATCCTTTGGAGAACTGCGCACGATTCCGCATATAATGCGGAAGAGGAACAGACAAAAGATAAAAATCAATGCTATTGCGAATGAGTGTAGCATCAACGTAAGGAAGATAATAGATGCGGTATTCAACTGCTGTCTTGTCATCAGATTCTATACTGCGTATGAAGCAGGGACCGGATAGTTCATCAAAACCAATGAGTTCTCTGAAGAGCCTAGGATCCGCAAGGCTCTTGCGAATGGCATCGTGGGGAATACCGCTCTGTCTGAGAAGAGGAAAAAAATAATCCAGCTCAGACAGGTATTCCTGATCGCCTGCTTCTTTGAGGAGGTGAGGGAAGAGGAAGTCGATTCCCTTTTTGTTCAGCTGATCGCGGATACGGTCGTACTGCAACCTGATCTCCTGGCGGACAATCGGTTCTTCAACAGGATCGTAGTAGAAGACGGTGGATCGCTTGCCGAAGATATTGTTGCGCACATCCAGGAGGATGGGAAGGAATCTGATGGCTTCTGGACGAGGATCGATCTTTTGGATGGGTGGTGATTTTCTTGTGTGCTGCATAGATAATGCAGGGCGCCTGTAGAAAAAAGAAAATGCAAGCTTGCAAAAGGTTTTCAGCCTCTTCATTTATGAATAGTTTCGACCAAAAATATGACCATGAGAAAACTCTTTTTCACCTTTGCCTTTTATTTAACAGTTGCCTGCAGTTTTGCGCAGATGGAATCAGGAAAACAGATCTATAGTGCACCCGGTTTGGAGCAGCTGTTGTCATCCGCCAAGACAGTTGCCATTCTTCCTTTCAAGGTGAGCATATCGTACAAGAAAATGCCCAAAGGGATGACCATGGAGGCTGTTAAGGAAAACGAAAAGCAAGAGAGCCTGCAAATGCAGCAGGGCATGTATACCTATCTGCTCAGGAAGGCCGATGATTTTACAGTCACCTTTCAGGATGTTGACAGAACAAATGCATTACTGAAGAAAGCAGGCCTGTTAGATAATCTTGATGATGTTATGGCGGATTCCCTTTGCAGTATCCTTAAGGTAGATGCCATCATCAAAAGCAACTGGAGCTATGCCAAGACGGGCAGTGAAGCCGGGGCAATTGCCAGTGCAATGCTCTTAGGCGTGGGCAAAGGAACAGGAAGTGGACAGTTGGTCATGCAGATCAATGGCGCAAAAGACGGTGAGCTGGCCTGGAGAATGTCGAAGGAAATGAATGAAGGAGCTTTTTCCAGCGCGAACGAACTCATGGAACGCATGATGAGAAAAGTAGGAAGGGTTTTCCCCTTTGAGAAATAAAGTTAATTTTATGCTAACCTGTGATTAATACCTGGATATATGAAAAACATGATGTCAAGATACGGAGGGCATGCCATAATAATGCAGCCAGAAGGTGCAGTCAAAGCCAGCATGCTAGAATTGCCCGAGGATCAATCTTTTGAAAATATAATGGGCAATCATGCAAGACAAATGAACGGATTTTCTTATCTGTCAAGTTACAAAAGCATTCCCGCATTCATGGGTCCATACAAAAAGTTACCAAAGGGATGTATAAAGATTGGTGAACTGGAACATCCCTTTCTCGATTTGTTGATGCAATTTGATGTGGATGTCACCAGTTCGTTATATTTAACCTTTACAGGATATTCTAATGTATTCGGACTAATCGTCAAAACAGGCATGCAGGAACTGGAGTGGTGCATGGGAAAGATGGAATCTAGCTATGATCTTGTACTGATGATACGTGTTTTGGGTAAATCCAATGAGGAAATCACTTCATCACTAGATAAGATCATTTCATGCATGATTGTTTTGCTTGTTCGCGAAATGGAAGTGGGAGATAGTGATTGTAGTTTTATCCCCTCAAGAACTTATCTTGGAAAAAAACTTGATAAGAATAAAATTGATGAATTGCTAAAAAAGCTGAAAAATCAGGAAGTGGAGGACTGGAAAAATTTAATTAAGATTTGAATTAAAAATCAAATATAAGTTAACCATAGGCAAGTAATAGAATTTTTCATCACCATCGCATGAAAAAGATAAAATACAAAAAACAACTAAATAACCTTAACGTTTTAAAATATACTTGATCATTATAAAGTATAATAATATAATCGAATTTTTTCAGACATCAGTTTCCTTCTTTCAATTAAAAACGCCTCATACCCATCAATATTTGAATCGAAAATAGACTCAGGTATACAATGGGTTTTAAGATTATCGAGCAATTCATCTAAATTATTGATAGCCCCATACTTCATTTTGCCTCCAATACATTGTTCCTTCAGTTCTTGGAAATAAAAATTAGGTGATTTAGCTCCAATTGCAATATTGATTTCTTGTTGCATCAATACATAATTGGCAATCTGATTATAGTCTCCTCGGGATTTGTTATTTGTCTTTAGATAATTTTTAGGATAGATATGATGAATATCTCCTTTGTAAAGAATAATACTTTCAACGCTAATATCTCGTGATAAAAATCCTTTATCCTGGCTTTTTACTTGTGATGCTTGATAGACGTGAAAAACTGGACTACTTGCTACTGAAGTATCTAAACGCTGAATTAGTCCAAAATTCCAAAATGAATCTGAAAGCTCAGCTTGCTCAACACTATCTAGATATTCCTTAAATGGTTTATTAGATATTTGCTTAATGTCGAAATCGAAGGTGCTTTCTGGTGAACTTCCATATCTACCAGTTAAGACTGAAAAAACAAACCAGCGAGAAACCAGCCTGCCAATTTCACCTTGAGGCACACCATCTTCCCTAAGCTTCAGATATATTATATATGCAAAATCTAATGCATTGGGATTACCGGCATTAATCTGGTCGTTTACAAAATTTCTGAGGCTGCTAAGCTCCAGGTGTAAATCAGTAGGTAAAGACGTCATACGCTAATTTATAGTAGTCAATATATATAATGACGGCAATAATCGCCGTTGAAATAACTATTATTAAACTTTTTTAGGAAATGAAACCGTGACGAATTGTCACGGTTTGAAAATGATGGCACAGGACGGAAAACGGCTTTTCACTCAATTTTATGATTTAAGATGATAAAGGACTTTGATGCTCATTTTTAAAGAACAAGGTTTTTTGTATACCATATTTCTATTTTTTTGATACTCTAATCAATTTGTCGCTCATATTTTAGTATTTTTGATCATATAAATAAGGGTATGAATACTCAAAATGCAGTCAACTATCATTATGAAGCATTTCCTCCACGTAATTTGAGGCTTGATCAAGTGCTAGGATCGCTGTTAAAAGCTACCGATGCCTTGGCTCGATATGATCAAGTACTTAAGTCGCTTCACAGCACAGAATTTTTTCTGGTCCCATTAAGAAATCAGGAAGCAGTTATTTCATCAAGGATGGAAGGCACCATAAGTACATTAGACGAGATCCTACAATATGAAGCAGACTTTGATGAAAATTCAGAAGAGGATCTTAAAAATGTTCGTTCCGAAGTTTTTGAAACAATTTTATACCAAAGGGCATTGACAAAAGCCCAAAGAAAAATGCAAGATGGGTATCCATTATCGCAACATCTTGTAAAATCCATTCATCAAGAATTACTTTCTTTTGGTCGTGGGGCAGAAAAGTCCCCTGGTCAATACAAAACAGAACAGAATTACTTAGCCGACAAGATCAAACAAAAAATTGAGTTTATACCAATCAGTCCTGAGAAACTGATAGATGGTATGGAAAATTTATTTACCTATCTAAATGAAAGCAACGATCCGGTTTTAATTAAGACAGCATTGATGCATTTAGAGTTTGAAGCATTGCATCCTTTCAAGGATGGTAATGGAAGAATAGGGAGAATGTTAATCACCCTTTATTTATGGTCTTCAGGATTAATCACTGCACCTCATTTTTACATTAGTGGTTACATGGAAAAGCACAAGGATTTGTATATCGATACGATGAGAAAAGTTTCGTCGGATGGAAATTGGGAGGACTGGTGTAACTTTTTTTTCATGGCAATCGAAGAACAAGCATTGAAGAACATCCATATAGCCGAAAGTATAAAGAACCTCTATGAGGAAATGAAATCGGTATTTGCCGATACACTTTCATCCAAATGGAGTGTAAATGCATTGGATTTTATTTTTGCAAATCCAATATTTAGAAATAACCGTTTCACCAGTGCGAGCGGAATACCTGCACAAAGTGCTTCGAGATTTACTCGATTATTGCTGGACAGAAATATCATAAAAATCATAAAAGAAGCTTCAGGAAGAAGACCTGCACTATACGCATTCGAACCTCTTCTTAAATTGGTGAGGGTATAAACTGTATTGATGTGACTATTAAGAATTCTAAGACATTCTCTTAATCCTTGATTTGTAGTTTATGGAAAAAGATTCTAAGGCTTTATTAGACAAGAAGCTATTTTGAATAAAATCATTGACTTCTTTATCGTTTTCAAGAAACTCATTGATTATCCTCATATACCTTACTTCTACTATACCAAGTCTCTTTGCAAATTCAATAAACTCCGTTCTCCCATAATGCCCATAGGTAGCATAATACGCTGATTCATGGTCTTTATCGTATAAATCTAGCGCTGTATCTCGTTCACCTGGAGTGTGAATAATAGTACTCATTAGATCATAAGAAGGCGATAATTCTGTATCGACCCCTGAATTTTGAGACAACATCTGGTGATTTTTCAGTTTTATAGGGTCCGGATATCAGATCATTGTCGCGGAGGTGCTGTTTATCAATTTATCTTTCGCGCTTATAAAATGTCAAGTTTTTAGCGCAAATAACTTGACATTTAAAAATAACAATTACCTTTGAACCATGCCTTTGGCAACAGATATACGTATGCGAATCAAGAACCTACCCGAAGGCAAAACCTTTGGGTATAACAATTTACGTATTGCAAGAGAAGACTATACAACAGCTGCCAAGGCTTTAGAACGTTTGCAAAAACAAGGAGTCATTAAGAAGGTTTCAAAGGGTGTATTTTACAAACCCGAACAAACAGTTTTTGGTGAGTTAAAGCCCGACTACAGCGAGTTGCTTCGGTCTTACTTGTTTGAAAATGGCAAAAGGATTGCTTACGAAACAGGCACATCACTCTATAATCGCATGGGCTTAACCACTCAGTTGGCTTTTCGCATAAAAATTGCTAGTCGTGGTAAACGCATTAACATCAATCGGGGAACTTTAAAAGCAGATGCAGTAAAAAGCTACGCCGAAGTTACCGATAGCAATTATGAAACTTTAGGGATATTAGATGCCTTTAAAGACATCAAACGCATTCCTGATTGTTCGGAAACTCAGGCATTCCGCAGATTAAGCGCTATTGTTAAGAAGCTTAACGATAAGCAAATCACGTCTTTAATCAAATATGCATTGTTGTATCCACCAAGAGTGAGAGCATTGGTGGGAGCAATTTTAGAAAACAATGGCAGCAACTTGAGAGGAATGGAAAAACTGAAAGCGAGCATAAACCCCCTCACAACAATAAAATTGGGATTAAAAGAAACCGAGTTACCCAACAAATCAAAATGGTATATTGAATGAACCTTCACAACAACATATCACTTTACAGAGATGCCATTCGATTTACCGCCCAACAAATGAAACTGCAACCTGAGTATGTTGAGAAAGACTATTGGGTAACCTATGCATTATTTACCATTTTCAATAATGAAATAGGAAAAGACACTGTATTCAAAGGCGGTACGGCGTTGTCTAAATGTTTCAATATGATTGATCGCTTTTCAGAAGATATTGACCTGGTGGTATTAAGACGTGAAGGAGAAACAGACAGTAAGCTAAAATCAAAATTAAAGTCAGTAAGCGCAGTCGTAGAAACCGTATTGCCCGAAGTTGGTCTTGAAGGAATTACTCACAAAAAGGGAATGAATCGAAAAACGGCACACGCTTATACCAAAGAATTTATGGGCGTTTACGGTCAGGTAAGAGATGTTATTATATTAGAATCAAGCTGGCTGGGATATTATGAACCTTACACCTCAAAAAGCATCGTTTCATTCGTTGGTCAAATGATGTTGGATAATAATCAGATTGATCTTGCTAAAGAAAACGGATTACTTCCGTTTGAATTATGGGTATTGGAGCCGGCAAGAACGATTTGTGAAAAAATAATGAGTTTGGTTCGGTTTTCTTATAGTGAAAACCCCATAGATGATTTAAAGAAAAAGATACGACACACCTACGATTTACACCAGCTGCTAAAGCAAGAATTATTTTTAGAGTTCTTTAATTCAACTGATTTTTATGAAATGATTTTAAAAGTTGCCAATGATGATGTAATAAGTTTCAGAAACAACAATAAATGGCTGAATTATCATCCCAGTGAAGCGCTACTTTTCAAAGACTTGGATAATGTTTGGAAAGAGTTAAGAACTACCTATTCAGGTAATTTCAAAAATCTGGTCTATGGAGAAATGCCCGGAGAAACCGAAATATTGACAACCTTAAAAATGATTCAAAAAAGGCTGGAAACCGTTTCTTGGACAATAAAAATTAAAACGGGGAAGTGAGTTTTGAATGGGTGTAAATTTTTATAGTCAGCCAAATCTATGTCACTGATAACAATTTCTTATTCCAGTTCTGCTTGATATGCTCGCTGAGGCGCTTCGCTGTGTCAAGTTTAGTTACACGGATGTACTTCAAAAATGACCTCTCAGTTTTATGACCAGTTATCCTCATCAGGTCTATTGTCGGAAATCCCTGAAGATAGAAATTGGTGGCAAATGATCTCCTTGCCGTATGACTTGATACCAATTGCCAGAGTTTATTCTTGGGCTTGGAACTCAGTCGACCAACCTCATTCAGTTCGGCCAGTTTGCAGACCTCTTTGATATACTCATTGAATTTTTGATTGCTGATTGTTCTTGGAAGCATATTGCTGTTGTGCTGATACTTCTCAAAGATTTGAATAATCACAGGATTGCACGGAATAATCACTTGTATTTACCGATTGAAAAGTGTACCAGATTCCGGTTGAATAGTGTACCAGCAGTTGCAGTTCATTCACATGCGGTATTTCATGCAGAGCAGTTTCTTAATTTTTTTCCAGTAAGCAAAAAACGATGGATATTCGCGCAATCCTGCCAGTTCCGGTGTGGGCGACAACATTATCTTTGGGTACAGCAGATCCAGTGAGAATAAACTGCCCTGGATAGCCTCTTTTATCCACTTCAAACCTTACAGCATCCCATAAAATGGGTGCCATTTGCCATTCATCGATGAGTCTTGGCGTTTCGCCCTTTAGCAATAAGGAAGGCTTTATATTCACCATTGCCTGATAGGAGGCAGACAGATCAGGATCTTGCATGTACACAACACTCTTAGAGGCTTCATTGGCCGTACTTGTTTTTCCACACCATTTTGCGCCCTCAATGAGAACCGCGCCAAATGAATTCAGCGCCAATTTCAATTCAGCATTGCATAAACGAGATTTGTAGCCCCTTTTTGCCATACAACAGCTTTAATTTGGCAATTATAGGTCAATTTCCGAGTTTGGACGTGTTTTACTTCCGAGTTTGGACGTAAATTATACCTCCCTCAACACTACTGCTGGAGATTCCTCTTACCCCAATACAACCTTTTGAACCAATGAATAAGATTAGCCTTTGAGCAATTGGTAACAACTGTTGCAAAATTTCATGGGTTGCCGTTTGATGGTAGCAATTGTGCCCCCTGCATCTTTCATCAGGCAAGGATTTCCGCTTTCACAATGGTAGAGGCCTAAGCCATGGCCCACTTCATGAATGGCAACCTTGGACAATAAATTTTCCTTGTCTGACTTGATGCGGCTAACAGAACTCACTGAATAAGGCTTACCCATGTTACTCAGTCCCAAAATTCCCCAGCAGTCTTGCCCATTCATGTTGGTGCAAATGTCTTTTGAAGTCAAGGCAATCACATGCTTGTATGGATATTGCTGCTGTAAATAAGCCAAAACCTTGTTGGCATTGTAGCGCCCTTTGAAATGTGCCGAAGCGGCTTCAGGCATGGTAGCTTTTACAACAGTCGTTTGAATACCATAAAAATGCTCAATGGTTTGTTTTACTTGCTTAACGTTTGCCTCTCCGGAGTAAGAAAGCATCAACAAAATACAGTCTTTCCCGGCGATATCAGACTTTGTAGCCACCGGGGTTTTGCTTTTACCTTTTTTACTGACAGCTGCATTCAACAGCGGCGTCGGATCCACATAAAAACTTTTTTTACTGGGGATGAGTTGCCTTGATTCAAGTCTTGGGAAAAATCGCTGGATTGAATAATGCAAATGCGGTGGCTTGCCCTTGGCGTTGCCCGTGGTTCCAACGGTACCAACTTGATCGCCGGCAGAAACCAAAGAAAATGAACTGGTCTTGATTTCCTTGAGATGAGCATAATAATGAAGCTTCCACCCCGGAGCCATGATCAACACAACATTTCCACCAAGTGAAAACTGACCAGTAAAAACAACAAGACCCCGGGTGGATGACAACACCGACGTGCCTTGTTTTGCAAATATGTCCACTCCCTTGTGGTAGACCGATTTACCCCAGGGATAAGCCCAAAAAGATTTTTGGTCATAGCTTTTGATGGTAGCACCCTCAACAGGCATTACAAAGTTGGTGGGCATAAAAGCAACAACCAAAAAGAAGGTGAGTGTCGAGGCTGCAATGATGAGGAGAACCTTTGTTATTTTTTTCATGGTGGAGGAAAGCGTTTATTTGCAGTATGACAAGAAAGCTTTTGAAAATGTGAACTTTTAATCTTCCCTGTGTCCATTAACACACATGATGGTTATGCAGTCTTGATTACACTGGATTGTATCAAAAGAAGAAAATTGGGTTTTGAGCCTATAGATTATTTTGAGCATGGCTGGTGTTTTGATCATACAAATGAGCAGGTGCTAAATAAATGATATTGTTAGAAATAAAAATACATGGAGATGTTAATTGTCTCGCCAGTTCTTGTCAAGGTTTAGGACTAGTTTTTTTCTGTGTTTTCATGATGTTTTTTTTAATGCGTAAACAATTGATTTGATTGGTTATGGGTTAGACAACGGCAGCGTAAATTTCATTGGGATAGAATTTGTACTTCGGTCATTGTGTTTGTTTGCATAATTGTTGATTTGTTTATGCAAAGGTGGACAATTGAACTGCCTCGAATTTTTTTCAACAAGCTTGCAGGGATTGGGGTGATTCACCGATTGGGGCAAGCGAATTAGTGCTGAAAAGGTCAGATTGCTTTGTATTTTCTCGTTTTAGGCATCATTATTGCCTTGTATTTTCTCGTTTTAGACATCATTATTGCCTTGAATTTTCTCGTTTTAGACATCATTATTGCCTTGGATTTTCTCGTTTTAACTACCGTTATTGCCTTGGATTTTCTCGTTTTACGTATATTTGACTAGATTTACTTACCAGAATATGTACATAAAACGGATGATAGACAAAGATTTACTGGACTGGAGCAAGTCACTATCCAGAAAACCTTTGCTTATTCGGGGGGCCAGGCAGGTTGGAAAATCAACGGCAGTTAGACATTTGGCTAAAAAATTTGAGTTTTTCATTGAAATCAATTTTGATGAACAACCCCAATACGCAAGTTTATTCAGTGAAAACATTTCAATTGATGATACATTAGAACAACTGTCTCTCATTACAAATACGAAGATTGTTGAAGGAAAGACATTATTGTTCCTAGATGAAATTCAGGCCTGTTTACCAGCTATATCATCCTTAAGATACTTCTATGAAAGGAAACCCAACTTGCATGTCATAGCTGCTGGATCATTACTAGAATTTGCATTATCTGAATTGCCATCATTCGGAGTTGGACGGGTACGGTCAATGTTTGTTTATCCGCTTTCGTTTACTGAATTTTTGGGGGCACTGAATGATAATGATCTTGTTAAGTCAATACTGCAAGCAGGAGTAAAACTGCCACTGAATGAATTGGTACACAATAAATTGAAAACATACCTCAAAAAGTTTTTAATTATTGGTGGAATGCCCGAGGCGGTTCACACCTTTGTATCTAATGGAAATTTGTTAGAGGTTCAGCGGGTACTTGATGACTTGATCATCTCAATTCAAGCTGATTTTACAAAATACAAAAAAAGGATTCCCTCGGATAGAGTCAAATTGGTTTTTGACAGTATCGTGCAACAGGTAGGGATGAAGTACCGTTATTCAGACCATCATTCATCCTTAACATCAATACAAATCAAGCAGGTAATTGATTTACTGGAAATGGCAGGTTTGCTTCATCCAGTTACACATTCATCCTGTAATGGGGTGCCATTAGGAGCAGAATCAAATATAAAAAAGCGAAAATATCTGGTGTTTGACACTGGAATCTTTCAAAGAATGCTGGGACTTGATGTAGCTTCAGTTTTAATGAAAGACGATATTGAAGTTGTCAATAAAGGAAACATAGCAGAATTGTTTGTTGGTCTGGAACTTTTAAAATTAACATCCTGCTTCGAAAAAACTTCACTGTATTATTGGCATCGCGAAGCAAAAAGTAGTCATGCAGAGGTGGATTATGTGGTCCAAATGCAAGACAAAATCATACCTATTGAAGTAAAAGCCGGAACCAAAGGAACAATGCAAAGTATGTTTTTATTTATGGAAGAAAAACATTCAGAAATTGGTGTTCGCTTTTCATTGGAGAATTTTTCTCAATATGATAAAGTGCGGGTGTATCCTTTATATGCGGTCAGTAATTTGCTTGAAAAACCTAATTGATCAACAAATTATTACTTTTCAACTGAAGGCATTAGCAACATCTCTGCTACATTTCCGCACATGTTGTACAAGCCAAATGAGTTGGGATAAAATGCATTGATGGGAGAAAGAATGATGTTCTCTTGCTCATCTTTGATTTCATTTTACTTCTGGGTAGCAGAGTCATAAACAAAATTGGTATGCTTGAAATTACATAAATACTGCTTGCGGTTGTTTTGCATGAATCCAGTTCCCCATGTATACATTTTTGAAGTATCGCCTTTGTTGGCTGCAAAAATCCATTCTTCCTTGCTAGGCAATTTGAAGAGCACTTTTTTATGCTTGCGATTTGGCGCTTGATTGTATTGTTCAGTTAGCCAATCGCAATATTGAAGCGCGGCAGCATAGCTCACGCCTACAACAGGATACTGAACATAGCTGGGGTGGCGAAAATAGAACTCAACAAGTGGCGTTGCGTTTTGTGGTTTGGCTGTCCAAACCAGGTTGTCTGGAAAGCAGTGATTATAGATTCCTGTTTTTTATTGTTCAACAAATCAGTAAGAAAGATGCGGTAGTCGAGGTTGGAAACCTCAAATTTCGATACATATAAACCCTTCTGAGTTTTCACGAAGTTCGATTTGAAGTTTTTCAGGGCTATCGGTTGATCTCCGATGAATGAAAATGAAACCAGGACAATGGTGCAAAAGCTGAAAGCGAATTTCATAATGAGGCTTTTAATGTATTCAAAATATGAATGCTCGAATATGGGTGATAAGGGCAGAACTTTAATCCTGCTACCAGTTGCTTTGCATTTCTCAAATGTAGCCCAATTGTAGTAATGATTTTGTCTAATAGTGCTTTTTCCGGAATTGCTTTAAACGGTATGACTTGAACAACACTAGCATAAGCTGGGTAGAAATCAGGTGTGTTGCATAGTTTTAAAATAAGTGTTTATATTGCTTCAAACAGTCTACCATGCGTACCATCCTGATTTGTATTTGTTTTGTTTTTCTTGCTTCACTGGCTGAAAGTCAGATCAAATCCACAATAATTAAAACGGAAACAAGCAATCGTACCATTGTACCTCAACGTTTCGCAAAGCCACTGGAGGAATTCCGGGCAGCCTGGATCGCAACCGTAGACAATATCAACTGGCCGAGTAAGCCCGGACTAACCTCAGCTGAACAACAAAAAGAAGCGATTGGCATTCTTGACCGACTGCAGTCTCTCAACTTCAACGCGGTGATCTTTCAAGTGCGTCCGCAAGCTGATGCCCTATATCAAAGTGAACTGGAACCTTGGTCATATTTTCTCACCGGAGAACAAGACAAACTTCCAGATCCCTTTTATGACCCGCTGATTTTCTGGATCGAAGAAGCGCACAAAAGGGGTATGGAACTGCACGCCTGGCTCAATCCATACCGTGCTCACCATTTCAAAGGCAAAAGCAACAGCAGCAGGTCAATACTTCAAAAAAATCCGGAACTGGTTGTGTCTCTTAAAGAAGGATATTATTGGATGGACCCTTCCCTGAAAGAAACCCAAGACCGGACCTCTGCAGTAGTTCTGGACATCATCAAGCGCTATGATGTGGACGGTATCCACTTCGACGACTATTTCTACCCCTATCCCTCCTACAATGGCAATGAGGATTTCCCAGACGACAGCAGCTGGAACATCTACCTGAAACAAGGTGGTAAACTAACCCGTAGCGACTGGCGCAGAGATGCTGTGAATACACTCATAGAAAGGCTCTACAAAGAAATCAAAACTGAAAAAAAACATGTCAAATTCGGACTTAGTCCGTTCGGAATATGGAAACCTGGATACCCTGCCTCAATCGAAGGATTTGATCAGCATGAAAAACTCTATGCGGATGCCAAACTGTGGCTGAACAAGGGTTGGATCGACTACTTCTCTCCACAACTCTATTGGCCAACAGGAAAAATAGCACAAAGCTATCCCATATTGCTTGGCTGGTGGCAGGAAGAAAATACCCACCAACGTCACCTTTGGCCTGGTATCAACATCGGAACCGATAAAAACGGAGTTGCCAACAACCCTGAAATCATCAGCGAAATTATGATTGCCAGGGCCATGCTTCCCAAAAGTGCAGGGGTCGTTCACTGGCATGGCGGATCGGTGATCAACAACCCAACCCTCTCTAAATCATTGCAGGAAGGCATTTACAAATCACCTGCATTGGTTCCTGCAAGTCCCTGGCTGCAATCCACCGCACCACTGAGTCCTGCTGTCTCCATCATAACTGCCGTGGATACTGTAGAGGTTAGCTGGACGCCTAAAGACAACCAGGCTGCAAAATGGGTGCTTTATTTTCAATACCAGGAAAAGTGGGAACACCGTATCCTCAATAAAACAGAAAATAAAGTATTAATGCCGCTATGGAGGTCAGAAAAATCGGGAGATAAAACTCCCCTGAAATTCATCATGGTTACTGCAATAGACAGAGTTGGGTTAGAGAGTGAGCAGCATCCCATTATCATAAGCAATTAAAAAGTATACTGCAAGCCAAACATGATTGTGCGTCCGGTTAGCTGTCTGCTATAAATTGTTGTGCCGCGTTCAGCAACATTAACTGCACTGTAATAACGGATATTCAACAGATTGGATGCATGTAAATTCAACTTCCACCTGTCCTTAACTGAAATCTCCCCCATGCCATCGAGTGCGTGAAAAAATCCGGAAAACCTCGACCGATCATAACCATACCGGATCTGGATTACACTTCGCTGTCGTATCCTGTAATTAAGTTGCATGCCTGTTCTATGCATCGTCATTACAGTTGGTTTAATGCTCGAACCATTTATACTCTTGCTTATCGTAATGGTATAAAAAGATGTCAGATTAATAGCTTTCTTCCAGTGTGTACCGAGCCTGTTTTCAATCAGCATATAGTTTAAGCGGGTGTCAAAGTTCATCTCATTAACCCGCTGTGGCTGTCTTATCCTGTTTAAACTACCGCTGAAATTGTATTTGATTTTTACAGCATGTACATATTTTTCAAGGTTAAACTGGCCCATAAACTTAAACTGTTTGGGAACCTGAAAAGCCGAAAGGGTTTCAAAAGTCTCTCTGACAGTAAGTTGTAAACCCTGTTCAAATGAACTGCTGGATACTTGTGCAAATGCATTCAACATAAGGCCTGTATACAAGTTCATTTTAACGATTCCAAGCTGTGATTGCAAAACCCTAGGCACGGCATACCGCTCAGGAGCATACATCTTTGTAACGGAAGTGATGTAAAACGGACCAGCCCAGATGGCCTGTCCCTCCTGTATTTTTTGCGTAGCCTGCACTGTAAAAAAATAATGGAAAGTTGGCTTAAGTTGCCATTCAGTTCTGAGTGTTGCATGGTAAATGCCATACCTGACTGAATTACCTGCAACCCTTGTATCTGCCCCACCTGCTGCAGCCTGAATACTTTGTCTCCACCGCTTATTGAACTGATAGGTGAGGTTGAGATAGGGATAATATTTGATATAAGCCGATTGAATTGTGACTGACCTGATATCTGAATAATTGCGCTCTCCAATAACAATGAATCCGCTCATTAATTGAAACTTCTGGGGTTTTCTAATCCACGACAAATGTGTTCTTGCTGTTTGTTTGAAATGGCTGAAATCCTGAAACAAGGAAGCTCCTGTCAATTGCATATCATCCCTTAACTTGTCTATACTGTATCCTGATTCAAGTTTTAGAACACCATGCTTGAACTTAACATATGCTTCATGCCCAGCCTGTATCATCACCTGTGATTCATCGCCGTGCTGGTCATCAGACTGTGTGAGATATCCTGTTCTTTTTTGTTGCATCAGCTTTTGATGCCTTTTGAATTTAAAAATCAACTGCAACGTTGAACTGTACATTCCTTTGGGATCACGCTCAAATAAAAGCTTTCCCTGAAATCCACTGCTGCTCAGGTCATTTTTTGTACTCCTTTGAAAACGCAAGTTGTTTGTAGGAAAGTAAATGTGTTCTTCTGTTTCATTCAATCTGATTTGCTTGGCTAGAGATTGTAAGACTATTTTGAGACGGCTTGAAGTATCTAATGACAAAGACATCATCATCTCAGCTGATTTCTCCCGGTTATACCACTGATAAGCTGGAGGAAGAAAGTCATGCGCTGCAATGCTAACCCGAGGTATGCTGAACACGGTGTAGTCTGTCCAAAGATTAAACTCATCTGATAACTTTGTTGCATATTGCTGAGTCAAATTGATGTTACCAGCCGATGCAAAAAGTAAGGATTTAAGTTCTTTGCGGATCATATAAAGATCAACACTCACCTGATGTTTTTTATTGCCCCAAGATGGATGCACTGTTACCCCTGGTTTGTTTCGGTCTTTGGGGTTTATGACGAGGTTTACCGCAAGCTGATCTGATGCTTGAACACCCTGCAGAATTTTTTTAGGCTGATGCTTTTCAATAACTTGAACCTGACGAATCAAAGCAGATTTCAATCTGTTTGTCAACAACCCGTATTGTTCACCAGTAAGGTCATCCCCGTCTATCATAACCCTGCTTATTTCCTTTCCGTTGTAATGGATCCGTCCGTTTTCATCCACACTAAAACCAGGTATCTGATTAAGCAATGCTGATAACCTGAAAGTTGCTGCAGTCCTGTACCTACCTGCATCATACACCACCGTATCACCCCTTCTTCCTGCAACAGGTGACCTCAACTTTATCAAAACAGGCGAAAGTTCCTTGATATGAAGCGAATCAGGAATCTTATTTTGCCTGTCTTGCTGTGCAACAACTTTCAGGGTCAGCAAACTACTGACCAGAACCATCCCCACAAACAGACGGATCCATACTACTAATCTATCTTCTCCCACGCGTTAATTTTTAACTGAGGTATCGTCTGACATCCCACACAACCTGTATTAGATTGTGCCGCCATGGAAGCTTGTAACCTGCTGAACATTTTCTTTACATAATCCGCATAGCCATTGAAGCCCTCCAAATCATGGTTTATTTTCCGCAAGAAAAATCCTTCATCAAAACCATTTTGTAACTCCTGTGTTGAAACCCATGTCAGGTGCCAGTCGTCATGATCATCATACGCCTCTAAGATGAGTCCAGGCAAGCCACCCAGCTTCCAGGGTCCGTCTGAATTGGCGACCGAGGGTGCATACCAGGCAGTATATCCTCTCCCCTTAAAAAAACCCACCGCTTTACTGCAGGGTATGCCCCCGATCATTTTTTCTTCTGCTACCAATTGCCATTGCATAGGAAACAAAGTGTCTGCATACCAGTGCGAACGCTGATTGAAATCCGAAAACTCAAACAGCATAGTTTGTGATTCATGATCCTTAAATACGGTAAACATGCTGTCTGGCCTGAGGTTTAAGGTGTTACCCTGAAGACCATGATCATGTACCCCTTCCTCTTTCATTGTAAACAAAGAACGCTCACCCTGCAGTATCAGCCTGCCTTCAAAATTTCGCGTATTGTCTCCCCGACCAAAACTGCTGTTGAATTTTCCCTGAAATATATAAACCCGAGATACTTGTGCATTACATGCTGCTGTAGTGAGCAATATGCATAAAAGTTGTAATATTTTATTTTGCATAAATTATTTTTATGAATAAATGACGCAATATCCGGCGGTTTACATGATTACACCTGCGTACAGACGCAGTGCTGATTTCAAACAAGCTGCTGCAGTAACCTGCGCTTTCTCACAACTTGGATCGGTTACTGTACAGCTGATTTCAGCTTCAATCGGACCGAGATCTACTTTACCCTTTAGCGTGACACTGCAATCCAGTACGGGCAAACTGATATTGCTTTTTCCCATTTCCACTTTCACATTTTCAATCTGATGTTCTTTTTGCTTTCCTGTTTCCTTCTCCACATTTTCAGATGCCTGCGTTAGGAAAGCAGCGAGCATCCACATCATGGTCAAAATCAATTTTTTCATACAATTTGTTTTAACTGGTTATTCATTGGTCCGGATATTGCGTCATACAGCTGCAACAACAACTGTAACCCAAAAGTAATATCCTGGGAAAAAGCGCAAAAGTGTTAAACAACAATTCTTCGTGAGATTAATACGTCTTTTTCCGGGTTATTTCACCGACATTTTAAAGGGCATTTCATTACTGGAAATTTTGTTACGCATGAGTAGAAATAGCTTTTTCAGAAAAATTAATTCAAGATTTCAGCTATATTCTAGACTATTTATTGAGGCAATAGCTGTAAAAAATTGCGAAAGGGTTGATTGGCTTCAATTAACTTTGCAGGCATCATGGGTCAGAAAAAATTAGTCCGCTTTGCAGAAATTGCTACATTCAGTCATGTCTTACAATACCCAGAAAACATGCCTGGACAGTGGCATAGTTACTTTAAAAACAATCACCCCATAACGCTGGAACTGGCCTGTGGCAAAGGAGAGTATGCAGTTGGATTAGCTTCATTGTATCCTGAAAGAAATTTCATCGGCATAGATGTTAAAGGAAATAGAATCTGGGTGGGTGCAAAGCAGGTACTGGAAAAAAATTTTAACAATGTTGCATTCCTGCGTTCGCAGATTGGCATGATAAATAATTATTTTACAACTGATGAAGTTGATGAAATATGGATTCCTTTTGCAGATCCGCAACTGCGCATTTCTAAGTCGAAAAAAAGACTTACACACCCATGCTTTTTGAGAAAATATAAACAAATCCTCAAACCTGGTGGTTATATACATCTGAAGACTGATTCACCTGTGTTATACAACTTCACAAAAATGGTAATCAGTTTGTATGGATTGACTTTGTTTGAAGATAGTAAGGATATAAGCGTAGATCTTCCACAAAACCCAGAATTGTTGATAAAAACACACTACGAAGGGTTAAACATTGCTAGGAGCAACAGGATACATTACCTTAAATTCGCAATAACCGGTAATCTGGATCCTGCATTGGATGATGAACTGTCTCAAATGGTCAGGGAAACTGAAAAGGATTCACAGGAAGGGGTAATAATACATGAAGAAGAAACTGATTGAAGGAGAGCATTTTTATTACAATGAGCAAGGGTATATGGTGCTCACTGCGAAATATCACCTGGACAATGGAAATTGTTGCGGGAATGGCTGTTTGAATTGTCCTTATGATCATATCAATGTTCCAGAACCCAAAAGAAGCGCATTACGCAAAGAGTATAATCAGCTCGATGGAAAGCAAACTGTGGTCAAGTAGCGCTCCATATGCTTCAAAATATACTAATGCTGACTTCCGTTTATGGGTTTAGCTCCTTTTCTGGGTCCCAGTATATTGTCCTGAAATCAACAACCTGATCATCTCTGATCACTATCCCCTCTTCTTCAAGCTTTTCTTGCATGGCAGTAGGTGTTTCAAAATGATGCTTGCCAGAAAGCATACCATTGCGGTTAACTACACGGTGCGCTGGCACGTATTCTGCTGACTGATGAGATGCATTCATAGCCCAACCAACCATTCTGGATGAAAGTCCTGTTCCAAGATATTTTGCAATACTTCCATAATTGGTTACTCGTCCGGGTGGAATCAGTCTAACAACTGCAAAAACATCCTCAAAAAAATTCCGGTTGCTTTTTACTTTACCCTCATCCCTTATAACTTGACCCTTAAATTGACTAGACATAATACGGACTGATCATCCAGTAAACAACAACGCCTGTAACAGATACATAAAACCATATTGGCCAAGTTATCCGCGCAAGTTTTGTATGTTTAGGCCATTCAGCTATCAATGCTCTGTAACTCGTGTACAATATGAAAGGGAGGATTACGGCCGCAAGAATGATATGGGTTATCAGGATGAAATAGTAGACATACTTGATAGTACCTGTACCACCAAATGAAGTGGAATCAGACAAGAGGTGGTGACAAATGTATGACACCAAAAATAAGAGAGATAAAACCATTGCAGACAACATCACTTTCTTATGCAAACCATACCTGCTGCGTTTTACAGCCAACAAGCCAACTAGCAATAGAAAAGAAACTGCAGAATTAATTACAGCATTGATTTTTGCAAATACGTGAACATCAAAAGGTAAATCAACAGCTAACTTTATACGTGATAGAAATACAACTGCTACAAAAACAATCGTAGAAAATAAGATGATGAGTATATTGGCTCTTTTATCGTTTTTCTGAAGTGATGCAGGTATCATATGTCAGTCTTAATTTATTTTCGAAATAAGTTTCTTTTTTTCTTTTTGTCTCTCTCCATATTCAGCAACACAACATCCTTGATGAGTTTATCGAGGTTTGTACTGTCTAAGCCATTATACCATCCTCTTACAACCTTATCCTTATCCAGCAGAAAGAAGTTTTCTGTGTGAATAAATCCAGTGTCTATGTTGCCGTTAGCAGCTATACTTGCCTTAAATTCAGAGAGCGCGATATCATAAATTTCATTCCTGTCTCCGGTTAGCATCCACCAGGTATCATGATCAATACCGAATTTATCACCATATGCCTTTAACCTGGAAATACTGTCTCGCTCAGGATCAACAGTAAAGGAAACAAAACGAACCAGGCTATCCGTCTTCTTAAAGGCTGTCTGAAGCTTTTTCATGTTACGGGTCAATGTTGGACATATTGACGGACAAGAAGTAAAAAAGAAATCTGCTATAATAATTCTTCCTTCCAGGTCCTGCAAACCAACCTCTCTTCCAAACTGATTTTGCAACTTGAAGGGTCTTATTTTATGCCATTGCGTATCATTAACCTCTCTTCCTTTTTCCTGTTTAACTAAAACAGTGTCATAAAAATAACGGCGAGGCATCTTAATGGCATCCCTGCTGAGGCTACTCACAAAGAGGTAACTGGCAAGCGGAAGCACGGTTACCATAATGAGGGTGATAATCTTAGTTCTTTTCATGTATATGGGTATAAACAAAATAAGCATCTCCTGGTTTTAAACCGGGAGATGCTTATTTATATTTTCTTTGAAATCACTAATGCTTTTCTCCACCACCGTGTGAAGCGGGTGCAACATTTTCAACTGCAGGCTTATTGTAAGTATTACGCAGTGTTTTCCAGGAATTACCATCCCATAAGAAAGCTGCAATAAACCAGATGAATAAAAGAAGCGGAACAACAATAGTCATAATCATATTCTTCAATTCATCACCCAGGTGCATAAAAATACCAACAATATAAAAAGCCTTGGCGAGAGAGAGAATAACGATAACTCCTTTCAAAAATAGCTTTAAACCTTCACCCATTGGCCAGGCATACATGGCAAGACCCATACCCAACTCAATGATTGTGATAACTGAAAGTATTACTGTTGTCTTAATAATTTTCTGAACAACCTCTTTACCTCCGGGTTCGTGATGTACTGTTACTTCCTGTACACTATGTTCCATGATACAATATTTTGAATGTGATTTAGATTAGATAAAAACAAAGGAATACAAATACCCAAACGAGATCCACAAAGTGCCAGTAAAGGCCAGCTTTTTCAATCATCAGGTAATGTCCTCTTCTTTCAAAAGTTCCATTTATAGTCATGATCAACATCACGATATTGATGATAACACCGGAGAATACATGGAAACCATGGAACCCTGTTATACCAAAGAAATAACCACCAAATGCAACGGGACCAGGAGTATTAACATGATGACCATCAGCACCTGTTACTGAAGATGCAGGTCCCCATGGATTCATGGTAACTGTAGTTCCGATATTCTGGATTTCTCCATTGATGAGTACGGCGTGATCACCAGTAATAAGGTGTGTCCACTCCCATGCCTGACAACCAAGGAAGGCGAAACCTCCAATAACAGTCCAAATCATCCATTTGATTACACCCTTTTTATCGTTGTGATGACCAGCATGTACAGCAAGTACCATGGTTACTGAACTCACGATAAGGATGAATGTCATTAAACTCACGAAAGCAAGCGGAAGGTTGGCATGACCAGCAAGAGGGAATGCGTTAAATACTTCATTGGGATCAGGCCAGTAGTTCTGGCTAAATCGTATTGTTCCATAAGAGATAAGAAATGCTCCGAATGTAAATGCATCACTCATCAGGAAATACCACATCATGAGTTTACCATACTCAATATTGAAGGGACTCTTACCTCCACCCCACCATTTGGTTTCCGTGTGTGCTTGGACTGTTGCCATGCTGTTTCTTGTTTAAAGGTTCAAATCAACCGGATATTTATTTCATCCAGTTAAAAAATATAAATAAGTAGATCCATAATATATCTACAAAATGCCAATACGTAGCAGTTACCTCGAGAGGTATGGTATTATAGGTTCTGAGTTTGGTGTTGAATGCCCTAATGGCCAAAACAACCAAAGCAACTACTCCACCGAGTACATGAAGACCATGCAATCCTGAAATAGCCAACAGAAAAGAGTAAGAAGCATTGGACCCGGCTCCTATGAGACGGATATCTTTGGCTTCAAACTGACTAAATCCTACAACCTGCAATAATAAAAAAAGAACTCCAAGCAGAGCCGTGATACCCAACATCCGCTGATAATTTTGCATTTCACGGTTCCTTAACGCTTTCAGTGATAAATGCACTGAAACACTACTCGCAAGTATAGCACCAGTTGAATACCAGAAAATAACTGGTATCTCTAGCATTATCCAGCTTGCCTGACTTCGCTTAACGATATAAGCAGATGTTAATCCCGCAAACATCATCAGGATACTGCCAATGGCTATCCAAAGTGTAAACTTGTGTGGGTGTATTTTACGATTATAGTCAGTCATCACTTTATTGTTTAATTCAATTTCACCAACCAGTTTCTTCAATTTAATTTATCAGCCAGTAATGAAAGTAATACTACCGGAAGATAAATATATGATCCAAACATAACACCTCTGGCAGCCTTAATATCCATATCTCTGAATAATTTGATACAGAACCACAACATGATCAAGTTCGACACTCCAACAACTACAAGGCTAACCAGGCCAGTCATACCAAATGCCCAAGGCAAAACACCAATGGGAATGAGTAAAATGGCATAGAGAATCGATTGCACTGCCGCATATTTGGTCTGACCACCTGTTGATGGCAACATTCTAAAACCAGCTTTTGAATAATCCTCATGAGATATCCATGCTATTGCCCAGAAATGTGGGAACTGCCAGAAGAACTGTAAAAGGAATAATATCCATCCGCCTGGTCCAAGTTCAGGATCACCCGCCGCCCATCCAATTAAACATGGCAAAGCTCCAGGTACAGCACCAACCAAGACTGAAATGGAATGCACTTTTTTTAATGGCGTATAAACATACCCATATAAAAAAAGGCTGAATCCAGAAATCAAAGCAGCAACCCAGTTGAACCAAAGGCCAATGATGAACATGCCAAATACAGCTGCAACAACTGCAAAGGTTGACGCTTCATCTGAACTCATTCTGCCCGATGCAACTGGCCTGGAGGCTGTTCTTTTCATCATGGCATCGGTATCTTTTTCAGCAACCTGGTTGATTGCATTTGCCGCACCAGTGACCAGTAAACCACCTGCAAAAAGTAAAAGAACTGATACGATGTCAAACCCTATTCCCGGTACAAGCAGGTAACAAACCACTGATGAGAACACAACCGTGAAACTCAAGGTGAATTTCATCAGCTGCTGGTAATCTTTCAGCTTTTGCCTTATTCCTGATGCCATACTCACTTGTCCATCCTCCATTTGCATCATGTTATATATTTTACTCAACCGGAATAGTCCGGTTGAGTTTTAAATTAATGCTTTGACTCATTGGCACCTATGGGTTCGGTTTGTGGGATGAAATCCCTGCCATCCTTACCATAGTCGTATGCCCACCTATGTACTTCTGGAATTTCACCAGGCCAGTTTCCATGTCCGGGATTGATTGGAGTTGTCCACTCAAGTGTGTTAGCACCCCATGGATTTTGCGTTTTAACTTTCCTTCCCTTGAAAATGGAGTAGAAAAAGTTAAATACGAAAAGTAGCTGAACAGCGAATACAACCATAGCTACTGTACTGATAAACCTGTTCATATCTGCGAACATATTGAAAGACTGCCAGTTGCTCCAATCGGTATAACGTCTTGGCATACCTGCCAAACCAGAATAGTGCATTGGCCAGAAAATCAAGTATGAACCTATCAATGTAACCCAAAAGTGAATATTGGCCATAGTGTTATTCAAATATCGGCCATACATCTTGGGGAACCAATGGTATACACCCGCAAACATACCAAAGAAAGATGCTACACCCATTACAATATGGAAGTGCGCAATCACAAAATAAGTGTCATGCAAGTGAATATCCAAAGTTGAGTTACCCAAGAAGATACCTGTCAAACCGCCTGAAATAAACAAACTCACAAATCCGATTGCAAACAGCATGCCGGGTGTAAAACGAATATTTCCTTTCCACAACGTTGTAATCCAGTTAAACACCTTGATAGCTGAAGGAACAGCAATAAGCAGCGTCAGCAATACGAAGAATGCACCGAGGAATGGATTCAATCCAGTTACAAACATGTGGTGAGCCCATACAAGGAAAGCGAGAATACAAATAGCAAACAGTGAGCCTACCATGGCCAGATAACCAAAGATTGGCTTTCTGGAATTAACCGATAAGATTTCTGAAACCATACCCATTGCTGGGAGCAGGATGATATAAACCTCAGGATGACCCAAGAACCAAAATAAGTGTTGGAAGAGAATTGCGGATCCACCTTCATTTGGCAGAATTTCACCTTTCACTACAATTTCTGAGAGAAAGAAACTTGTTCCAAGATTACGGTCAAATAAGAGCAAAACTGCTCCTGAAAGTAATACAGGGAAAGACAATACTCCCAAAACTGCAGTAAAGAAAATTGCCCACATAGTCAAAGGCATTCTAGTCATACTCATACCCTTGGTTCTAAGGTTTAGGATGGTAGAAATGTAATTCAAACCACCTAAAAGGGATGATACAATAAAAAATGCCATAGAAATCAACCAAAAGTCCATTCCCAGTTTAGAGCCTTCACTCGCCTGACCAAGCGCACTCAATGGAGGATAAATTGTCCAACCACCAGATGCAGGACCTGTTTGAATAAATAGTGAAGCAAACATAACCACACTGGCTAAAAAGAAAAACCAGTAGCTGAGCATATTCAGAAAACCAGATGCCATGTCCCTGGCACCAATTTGGAGAGGGATAAGGATATTTGCAAAAGTACCACTCAAGCCAGCAGTCAATACAAAGAAAACCAATATGGTTCCGTGCATGGTTACAAGCGCATAGTAGAACTCATTGGAAATTCTACCACCAGCTGCCCATTTTCCGAAAAGATCCTCAAGGAAAGGGAATGTCATTTCCGGATAACCAAGCTGAAGACGGAAAAGAACAGAGAATAAACCTCCGATGATTGCCCAAATAATTCCTGTAATAAGGAACTGCTTTCCGA
>JBDLTO010000270.1:0-7940 GCA_039805815.1 Bacteroidota bacterium
CCAGTTCTACACCCTCACCAATTTGTGTATTGGCATCCTCTGTGCTGTTGATGGTAACATTTTTTATTTTGTTTGCGCCTTTGATATAAGCATCACTGCCTATAAGCACATCCTTGATCATTTTACAATTCTTGATAACCGTTCTGTCTCCAATTTTCCCATAGTGCCCGTGTTTGTCGTCAAACCGACTGATGGTAAACTGATAAAAAGCATCCATTAAAGCCTGGTCATCCCTGTATTTCGACCACAAATAAGCGTCTGCAGGCAACATGCCGTTGAAAGTCAATACTTTTCTTCCCCCATTTTCATTACAGAGTTCCAGCCAGATCCGGGAGCTTTCAGACTCACCCTGTTTTACAACACCATTGCCGAACTTTGCAGTGCTGGTGATGGCTAATTCATTGACATTGGCAATCATCACATCATTACCCACAACATAATGTGAAAAATAATTAACGTTGTGAATACATACATTGTCGCCAAAATCACAACTGATGATTGTTGAATTAAATAAACCTACAGGCAATTTCAAATCATGAAACTCCAATGAATAAGGCTCCAACATGCCAATACGAACTAGTCCAAAGAAACTACAGTTTTTAACAAGCTGTGGATCAAATTTTTCAGAAACAAGAATATGGTTCCAGTTGTCTGATGTGTTGTTATTACGTACCAGTATTTCTATTTCTGATGCTGACAGACTCCTGTAAGCAATGCCACTTTTATTGTACTTATTGCGGAGGTAATATTCATCAGTTCCCTGTGGAAGGTAATCTTGGCCAATAAATCCATAGCCTATTGCAGAAACAGGTTGTTTGGTGATTTTATTCATAGGAAGTTTATTCTACGGTTACACTTTTAGCAAGATTTCTTGGACGGTCAACATCCAGACCTCGCGCAACGCCAATATAATAGGAAAGCAACTGAAGAGGAATCACATTCAGAATTGGCGCAATCAGTTCATCTGTTTCTGGAACCGTAATCAAGTCAGCTGTCAGCGTATCAACAGTTTCATCCCCTTCGGTTATAACAGCGATAAGCCTCCCTTTGCGGGCATTTATCTCCTGCATGTTGCTCACAACTTTTTCGTGGTAAGCATCTTTTGTGGCAACAAATAAGACTGGCAACTGATCATCAACGAGCGCAATCGGGCCATGCTTCATCTCTGCAGCAGGATAGCCTTCAGCATGTATGTAGGAGATTTCCTTCAGCTTCAATGCACCTTCAAGAGCTACCGGAAAATTATACCCACGGCCCAAAAATAAAAAGCTGGATGCCGCAGCATGTTTCATTGCAATTTCACGAATGGCTGTAGTGTCTGAAAGAATTCGCTCAACTTTTCCGGGCACCTCATTCAATTCACCCATGAGTTGAAGAAATCTTTCCTGTGAAATTGATTTTTTTTCTTTCGCAATTTTAAGGGCAATCATGGTTAGCACAACAAGTTGAGCGGTAAATGCCTTTGTACTTGCCACACCAATTTCGGGTCCTGCATGGGTGTAGGCTCCAGCATGTGAAACCCGCGCTATGGAAGATCCCACTACATTAAGCACGCCAAAAATCAAGGCCCCCTGCTCTTTTGCTTTTTCTATGGCCACCAACGTGTCAGCTGTTTCACCACTCTGTGAAATGGCAAAAATCACATCCCCTTTATTGACTATTGGATTTCTGTATCTGAATTCAGAAGCGTACTCAACTTCTACAGGAATACGGCATAGCTCTTCAATAATGTATTCCGCAACAAGGCCTGCATGCCAGCTGGTTCCGCAGGCAATGATGATGATGCGGTTGGCATGCATCAGCTGATCGATATGTTGTTGCACCCCGGCCATCACAATTTCACCTTTACCCATATCCAACCTTCCCCTTAAGCAATCAAAGATGGTTTGCGGCTGCTCATGAATTTCCTTCAGCATGAAATGATCATATCCCCCTTTTTCAATGGCAGCCAATTCAAGATCAAGCTGCTGCACAAAAGGCGTGATCACCTCATTGCCCAGGTTTTTCAACAAAAGCTCTTCACCTTTTATGATAGCCAACTCATAGTCATTGATATACACTACTTGACGCGTGTATTCCACAATTGGGGAAGCATCGGACGCCAGAAAATGCTCATTTTCGCCAATACCAATTACGAGCGGACTACCCTTTCTTGCGGCGATCAGCGTATCCGGATTTTCTTTATCGAGCAGCACAATTACATAAGCACCCACTACCCGCTTCAAAGCAATCCGTACTGCCTCCTCAAGTGAACAATCATTGTTGATTAAAATATCATCAATGAAATTGAGCAGCACTTCTGTATCAGTATCACTCTTAAAAAGATATCCCTTAGAAGTCAAATCCTTTTTCAATGCAGCATAATTCTCAATGATGCCATTGTGAATCATTGCCAGTCTTCCACTTGCAGATAAATGGGGGTGTGCATTTCTGTCACTGGGCTCTCCATGTGTAGCCCAACGGGTATGGCCTATGCCAATGGATGCTGTCAATGATTGTCCGTCAAGAAAAGACTCCAATTCAGCCACTTTCCCCTGCTTTTTATACAGACTCAAATCACCATCAAGCAAGGCTACTCCAGAACTGTCGTAACCGCGGTATTCGAGTCTTTTTAATCCTTTCAGTATAATTGGGTAGGCTTCTTGGTGTCCAACGTAGGCTACTATTCCACACATTTTTTGGGGGTTTAATTAGGGTGCGAAATTAATCCAGAGAAAACAAAATAGTAACCCTTAAAGCATGTAGTTTATTTCGTAAAATGTTAAAAATCAATAACTAATAACAATCTTGATAAAAATTATTACTTAAGTAGTCCATCTTTTTTAAAAATAATAGCAATGGAGCCCCCAGGACCAGCCAGCCAGGCTTTTTTATCATCCGGTGCGAAACCCATCACATGGAAAGGTTTGTCTGAAATATGCCTCCATGTATTACCCCCATCTCCAGATAAATCAATCCCTGATGTGCCACAGGCAAATAGCTCTTGCCCGTTTAGAAATACAACATGACTCTTATAGCCGGCAGGTGAAACAACCGGAGGATTAAAAATCAGTCTGCCTTCCTTGAAAGAAAAAAGAAGCATGGAGCTATCCCTCTCTTTTGGAGATGCAAAATCACCCCCGAAAATAACACCCGACTGTCCGTCAGGACCTAATGCGATTCCATTGGCACCAGAAGAATTTTTGCCAGACCTGAGTGGCAGGAGAAAACTGGTGTTCTTGATGAAAAACCTAGATTGCATCCCACCAGAAACAATGGCTGCATCCCATTCATGCAAACCATGCCTGTTGAAACTGGCAGCAGCTGTCTTCACAAAACCAACATTAGAACCACTGGAAGCAAAAAAAGCCTCTCCATCAACCAACTCAGGTCCGTCCAGCACCTGCCAACTGTCCCCAGCATTGCTGGTCTTGGCAAGGAATGCCCGTCCCATAATAGGATCCCCCACCACCAATCCACTCTTTCCGTGGAACGACATGGCATCCAAAAACATACCCGGTCTTTTATCTTCCAAAACTATTGACCATGTTTTGCCACCGTCTCTTGTTTTGAGTATTACAGCTGGTGTATCGATGGCCATAATTATAGCAGTTTCAGCATCAAATGCCTCTACATCTCTGAAGTCACGTTTCTCGTATCCTGGCACCTGAATCCAGTCGAAATGCAATCCGCCATCAAATGTTCTGGCAACCATGCCATTGCTGCCACTTGCCCAGACTATCTTTTCATTAACAACAGATAATCCCCTGATTGATGTCTTTCTGCCTTCTTCAAGCATGCGCAATTCCTGTGCTTGTATGCTCCCCAAAAAAAGTAAAAAAACAATCAGTTTTGTTAGGATGTAATGGCAGTTCAATTTGAATTGAGTTTTTTTCAACACGTATTTCATTTCTGTCTTGCTAATTTAAGGGAAAAGTTTACGCAGCCTGAAGACAATTGTTTAGATTTAGCATCAAATAAGCATTCAGAACCAACCAACTTCTTTTATATGTTCAAAAAAACAATACAACTGCTGATAATGACGTGTTGCCTTTCTTTATCAGCCCAAAATCAGGAAATGAAAAGCACCACAATAACAACTACCCAAAATGGTATACTTGACGGAATGGTGGAAAATGATCAAGTCATCAGCTTCAAGGGCATCCCTTTTGGACAGCCTCCTGTTGGTGATTTGAGGTGGAAAGCACCCCTTCCAGCTGCAAAATGGGAAGGAGTCAGAACTGCAAAACAATTCGGTCCTCGCGCCATGCAGGCAAATATCTTCGGAGACATGGTTTTCCGTGCCAGCGGAACTTCTGAAGATTGCCTTTACCTCAATGTCTGGACACCAGCAAAAAAAGGAAAAAAGAAGCTCCCCGTATTGGTGTACTATTACGGAGGTGGATTCGCCGCAGGTGATGGATCTGAGCCCAGGTATGATGGCACAGCAATGGCTGAAAAGGGAATAGTTGCTGTTACTGTAAACTACAGACTTGGTGTTTTCGGCTTTATGGCTCACCCAGATTTAAGCAAGGAAACAACCTATAATGGTTCAGGAAACTATGGATTGATGGATCAGGCTCTGGCCTTGCAGTGGGTATATGACAATATTGAAGCCTTTGGAGGAGATCCTGAAAGAATAACCATTGCGGGGGAATCTGCAGGTTCCATTTCCGTTAGTGCCCTCATGGCTTCACCTTTATCAAGACACCTCATTGCAGGTGCAATAGGTGAAAGTGGGTCTATCATGGGTGCACTTCCTGCAATGCCTGTGGCAGAAGTTGAAAAAACCGGAAAAGCTTTCGAAACTGCAGCAGGTGCTACTTCATTGAATGAGCTGAGGAAAATGCCTGCAGACAGTATTTTAGCCAAAGCCATGAAATTCGGAGCCTTTCGCTTTAACAGGTCTGTTGACGGCTATTTTTTCCCAAAGGAACCAGCAGCTATTTATGCTGCAGGTGAACAGGCCCGGGTGCCCTTGCTACTGGGTTGGAACAGTGAGGAATCAGGAGCCAGAGCCGTTATGGGCAACGACAAAATGACGGTTGAAAATTTCAAAAAAAATGTCACCAAACTCTATGGCAATGATGCCCCAGGAATCTTGTCAGTTTACGCTCCCGAATCAGATACAGCCGTAGAACCCACAGCACGAGCATTGGCAGGAGACCGTTTCATTTCCTACAGTACCTGGAAATGGGCAGATATGCATAAGCAAACCAAACAACCTGTATACCGGTATCATTATGAAAGACCCAGACCAGGTAACAATGCCGGCGCTGCTCACTCTGCTGAAATTGAATATGCCATGGGGAATCTTGCAAGCAACAAAGCATTTGCATGGACAGCAGATGACTATACCGTTTCAAAAACCATGCATGCTTTTTTTGTCAACTTCATCAAAACAGGAAATCCAAATGGCAAAGGTTTACCCCAATGGGACAAAATGACAATGGATTCTGCTCCTGCTGTTATGCGCATTGATGTGTTGACAAAGTCTGAAATCTCTCCGTATGAGAATCGTTATCAAACCCTCGACAAGCTAGCCCAAAAAAGATAACCCATGGATTTCCGATTCAAAGTTGGGCAACTGCTGTCTGTTGCCAGTATCTGCACCGCATTGCTGCTCGGCTCTGCATCAGCCCAACAAGCACCCCTCGCAGCTACAAAAACAGGCAAAATAAAAGGACATTGGAGCGATGACAAAAAGATCATGGCATTCAAAGGAATCCCCTATGCTGCGCCACCCGTTGGAGAACTGCGCTGGAAAGCTCCACAACCTGCTGAGAAATGGAAGAGCATAAAAGACTGCTCAAAGTTCAGTGCCAGCCCCATGCAACCAAAACCAGTTCCATTCAGCATGTGGTCATCAGAATTCCTCATTCCGGAGGAACCTATCAGCGAAGACTGCCTGCACCTGAATGTATGGACGGCCAGCAAGAAGGCCGGAAATAAAAAACCCGTATTGGTCTGGATTTATGGAGGAGGCTTCAGCAGTGGCGGCAGCGCATGCCCCATCTACGACGGCGAAGCCCTCGCCCGCAAAGACATTGTAGTTGTCAGCCTTAACTACAGGGTAGGCATTTTTGGATTTTTTGCTCACCCAGACCTTTCATCAGATGGTGAAAAAAGTGGCAACTTCGGTTTACTCGACCAGATTGCTGCACTCAAGTGGGTTAAAGAAAATATCAGCGCTTTTGGTGGTGATCCGGCACAAGTAACGATAGCCGGACAATCAGCAGGTTCCATGAGCGTCAACGCCCTGGTTGCTTCCCCACTGGCCGCAGGATTGTTTGATAAGGCAATCGGACATAGCGGAGCAAACTTCACCAGTTCCAACCCCACAAAGGAGCTGGCTGAATCAGAAGTCAGACTTACGCTGAAAACACTCGGATCTGCAAGGCTGGAAGACCTGAGAAAAATGGATGCCACAATCCTCATGAACAAAGGCAATGGCATGCGCAGACCCTATATTGACGGCCATGTGCTCCCTGAACAAATTTCAGCAATATTTTCAGCAGATAAGCAAAACAAAGTGGCGTTGCTACATGGGTGGAATGAGGATGAGGGCCTGGTTTTTGGACCCATCAAAAATGCCACTGATTTCGTTAATGACCTGCGGAAAAATTACGACAGGAATGCAGATTTCCTAATCGGACAATACCGCGCAGCCAATGATTTTGAAGCAGCACAAGCACAACTTGACTTGTCTCGGGACCAGTTGTTCGGCTTGCAGGGTTATTTGTGGCTGGAAGCTCAACAAAGCCAAAAACTTCCCGTTTATGCATACCGGTTCAAAAGAATTGTGCCAGCTACTGGAGCATACAAAAAATTCAAGGCCTTCCACACCGGCGAAGTACCATACGCATTCAACAACCTCCGCTTTGTGGATCGACCTTGGGAAAAAGCTGACCACCAGCTTGCCGAAACCATGTCTGGATACTGGGTTAATTTCGTGAAAACAGGAAATCCCAATGGCAAAGGACTTCCTCCATGGCCGGCTTACCAAAGCAATGAAAAGCAAATAATCATCCTGGACGAAAACATCAGTCACAGACAGATGCCTGATGCGGAAAGACTGGATCTGCTTTGGAAAATCATGCAGGCTGGTAAATCAAACTAATTTTTTCCCATTTATTTTTACATAAACATGATCCCATGCAATACCGCAGACTCGGTAAAACAGCATTGAATGTTTCCGTCATAGGTTTCGGCGCTTCACCACTCGGCAATGTTTTTGACGATTGTGATGAACAGGAAGGCACCCGATCCGTACATGCAGCAATTGATGCAGGCATTAACTTCTTTGATGTAGCCCCATTTTACGGAATCACACTGGCTGAAGAACGACTTGGGGAAGCCCTGAAAGGTAAAAGGGACAAGGTTATACTCGCAACCAAATGCGGGAGGTATGGATTGAGGGACTTCGACTTTTCTTATCAGCGTATCCTTGATAGTGCCGATGAATCGCTTGCCAGGCTGCAGACAGACCATGTTGACCTGATGCAGCTACACGACATTGAATTTGGAACGAAGGAACAGGTTCTCAATGAGGCAATACCAGCATTATACGAAATCAAAAAATCGGGAAGGGCTCGCTACATAGGCATCACAGGATTGCCTGTCAACTACCTGGCAGAAATAGCCCGTCAGGTTGATATTGACACTATTTTGTCTTGGGCGCATTATAACCTTTTACAGGACGAAATCAACAAAGAACTTGTGCCATTATCGAAAGAAAGGGATCTTGGGTTGATGAACGCTGCTCCCCTGCTGCAGCGCATTCTTTCTGACGCATCCATTCCATCTTGGCACAATGCACCTGCAGGCATGCAGGCCATGCAGGTACCACTGCAAGCATGCTGTGCAAAATACGGACTTAAACTCAGTGACGTAGCCATTGCTTTTGCAACTGCGCACCCGGATATTGCGAGCACCATCATAGGCATGTGTGATACAGTGAA
>JBDLTO010000271.1:0-4210 GCA_039805815.1 Bacteroidota bacterium
GCACGAGTGATAAGGGATAAGGCACGAGTGACAAGGGACGAGTGATAAGGGACGAGCTTGCCAACCATAGGTTGGTAAACCTGCCGAAGGCAGGGGATGAGGGATGAGGGACGAGGCACGAGCTTGCCAACCGGAGGTTGGGCACAAGGGATAAGTGAAAAGTTTTTTTACTAAAATCCCCTTCTGGACAGGTTTACCTGCCGGCAGGTTTATCTACCGAAGGTAGGCAGGACTGGGTGGTGGAGATAATTTAATTTAATAACTCCCCTCTTATAATCTTGTAAGTTAAGGCTTGAGGAAAAGATTGTGATGCTTCTCAAAGGCTCATCAGAAGAATTGACGGGGTGGAATTTTTAAAAGGACCGGTAAATAATAAAAAAGCTGCAGGATAAAAATCTTGCAGCTTTTTTAATGCTTTCTATTTTGAAATTGTAGTTGAAAGCGGGATTAAAAATTCTTTCGAACCCATTAGCCCACTTTCAACTGATTAATCAGAGTTCCAGCTTCCAGCCTTCGCGGTAATCGCGTTTTACAAACTGATTGGCTGGCTCAAAATTGGTGATGCGGATGTTTTTGGCATCCCATAACAACTTCTTCCTACCCAGGTATTTATCTTCCCATCCTTTCAGGTTAGGATTTTTCATCATCCAGCTTCTGATAGCAAGGTTACCAATGAGGATGCTCTCTGTAAACGGACCTGCAAACTCAAACGGAGAACTGGTTTGTCCCTTGCCATGACCAGCGATACAGGCATTGACCCACTGGAGATAATGTCCTTCCGGTACACGCTTGATTGTTTCTGCAGGCAGCTTTGTTTCCTTCATCAGCTTTGTTGGCAGCAACCTTGGATTTGCACCATAACAATCGGCCAGCAGTTTACCCTTGGTACCTACAAACAAAACACCACCGTCCCAGTTTCCGAAAGCTTCTTCCGGTAACAATTCATCAGGACGCTGTGGCAATAATCCACCGTCATACCAAGAAACTTTAATGTCTCCCTTCTTACCATCTGTGCGAGGGTATGTGAGGTGAATAATTGTTGAAGGAGGACAAGCATCTGTATTAGCAGTATCATCCCACATGCCTTTCCAAATTGAGGCTACAGAGCACTCAACATCAGATGGGTATAAAATTGGCAGACAACGGAAAACGGGATCCATGATGTGGCAAGCCATATCACCAAGAGAACCTGTACCATAAGCCCACCAGCCTCTCCAGTTGAATGGAAGGTAAGCTGGATTGTAATCTATTTTCTTTGCAGTGCCCAGCCAAAGATCCCAATCGAGTTCATTGGGAACCTGAAAATTACCTGTAGGCGTTGGGATACCTTGCGGCCATACGGGTCTATTGGTCCAGCATTGTACATGTGTAACATCACCTATCAAACCTGCATTGATCAATTCCTGCGTTCTGCGAACGCCATTCCCTGATCCTCCCTGATTGCCCATCTGGGTTACAACCTTGTATTTTTTAGCTGCTTCTGTCAAAACCCTTGCCTCATAGATATCGTGGGTGAGCGGCTTCTGCGTATAAACGTGCTTTCCTAACTGCATGGCAGCTAGCGTAGCAACAGCATGTGTATGGTCTGGTGTTGAAATGGAACAGGCATCAATGACATCTTTTTCCTTTTCCAGCATCACCCTGAAATCCCGGTAATAATTGGCTTTCGGATGAAGCTTCCTTGTTTTGGCCGCAGAACGATCGTCTACATCTGCCAGCGCAACAATTTCTACGTTCGGACTTTTGAAAAACTCAGCGAGATCGCTTTCTCCCTTACCACCAGCGCCAATGCCGGCGATACGTAATTTATCGCTGGGTGCAACATGACCGCGACCAATTACATGGCGGGGTACAATGGTAAAAGCCGCCATGCCCATGGCACCGGCTTTGATGAATTTTCTCCTTTGGAGGTTTTTGTTAGACATACTGATCGTTGATTGGTGAATATGTGGGTTTAACTGTATTTAACGCATTCTTTGTTTTCCTTCTCTGTATAGGCAACACCGTATTGCTTCAATACATCATCTGGTACGCCATTCCATTGATTGGGCTGGTTGCCAGCATAACCAATATCAGCCACGCCAATTTTAGATGTGTAAAATCCTGTTGCAGTAAGGTCTCGCATGAGGTTGAAAAAAGCAACTCCCTGTGCTACTTCAGGCTTAGCTTTCTTGGGATAGGCAATTTCATCAACAAGTTTGATGCGGTCGGCCTCGCTGCACTGCTTGAAAGACTTGCCAAACAGTTTGGTAGCCCTGAGATCAAGCCAACGCAATCCGCCACGCATGGGGGTTTGGTTAGATGGCATGTCCTTCACGATAAATTCAATGAATTCAGGCACCTTGGCATCAGAAGCAGATCCACTTACTTCATCTTTCGGAATAATGATATCTGCCAGGATGGTAATGGTTTCCATCTCATGTTGCGTAAAAAATGTTGCAGAAACAACCTTATCATATTGCTCAACCTCTTCAGGCTGTCTATCTAAGGTGAATCCATCTGCCAGCAATCGGGTTGCTGCATCTTTTTTATTGTCTCCCGTTTTACAAGCGTCCAGCAAAACTGCTCCACCTATGGTGCCGAGTGCAATCGCTTTGAGTGAGTTTCTCCTATCCATTTTGAATTATTATAAATTGGTATTAAGATATCAGCAAAAAATCTTGTCCCTTATCCCTCTTCACTTGTCACTATTTTATATATTCCTCTTCTTCATTTCATCCATCAGGTATTCTGAAGCCCTCATAGACAGCGCAAGGATCGTCCAGGTAATGTTTTTATCTGCCTGAGACACAAATGCGCCACCATCCACAACAAACAGGTTCTTACAATCATGTGCCTGGTTGTATTTATTCAAGGCAGAGCTCTTGGCATCATTACCCATCCTTACCGTTCCAGCTTCATGAATGATTTTTCCCGGAGATTCGAGTCCATAGCTGTTCTCCGGACCATCATCGCCACCCCAAGTTATCACTGCTCCCATTGAATGCATGATCTCCTTGAAGGTTTCTTTCATGTGTTTGGCCTGTTTCACTTCGTGATCAGACCATTTGACATTGAACCTCAATACCGGGATACCATATTTATCAACAACGTTGGGGTCTATTTCGCAATAGTTTGTTTCCACCGGAATGGCTTCTCCCCTTCCGGCCATACCCACACCAGCACCATAGAAATAGCGGAAATCTTCTTTCAGGGATGCACCATAACCACCTGCTTCTTTTTGCTGGCCATTGACCGGATATTGTCCGTTCATACCCTGGATGCCCATGCCAAAACCATAGGCAGGCTGACCCATACCACCCCAGTATTCAATGTGGTAACCACGTGGGAAATCCAATTTTTTATTGTCGCCCCACCAAGGTGAATAAACGTGCATACCGCCTACGCCATCTTCATTGTAACGCTTCCGGCCAAACAATTGCGGCAACACGCCACCCATAGCAGCACCGGTAGAATCATGCAGGTATTTACCTACAACATTGCTGTTGTTGGCCAATCCATTTGGATGCCTGGAAGATTTGGAGTTCAGCAACAAACGGGAAGATTCACAGGCACTTGCTGCAAGAATTACAGCCCTGCCCCTGACTTCATATTCAAGGAGGTCTCTCTTGTCTACATAAGAAATACCTGTTGCCAACCCTTCGCTGTTGGTCAGTACTTCACGCGCCATAGCTCCGGTAATCAGGTCAACATTACCTGTTTTTACTGCAGGTTTCACCAACACTGAAGAAGATGAAAAATCACCATAAACAGTACAACCTCGGTTACATTGTGCGCAATAAAAACACTGTCCGCGATCATCATTGATCTTTTGTGTGAGGATAGACAACCTGGATGGAATTACAGGAACACCTACTTTTTGTGCGGAATTTTTGATCAATATCTCATGCAGCCTTGGTTTGGGAGGAGGCAGGAAAAATCCATCAGGATCATTCTCCAGACCTTCATTTGTGCCGAAGACACCAATGAGTTTGTCTATGCGGTCATAATAAGGTTTTACATCCTCATATCCAATTGGCCAATCGTCTCCGAGGCCATCAATGCTTTTTCTTTTGAAATCTTTCGGACCAAAACGCAATGAAATACGACCCCAGTGGTTGGTTCGTCCACCTACCATCCTTGAGCGCCACCAATCCCACTGCGTACCCGATGCCTTGGTATAAGGTTCACCCTCAATTTCCCAGCCCCAGTAGCTTGCATCAAAATCTCC